>CAYTAW010000199.1:0-6786 GCA_964435675.1 uncultured Bdellovibrionales bacterium | reverse complement strand
TTCATGGAGTGGCATTCGTTGAATCGAGGGCAGTCCGCCGTCGCAAAGTTCGCCGATATACCCCACTTTTCCAGTTAGGCTTCGACGAAGTTTATTTTAGAACACGCGCGCGCATTCTAAAATTAGAACTCCTTAAACCGATAGCCTACTCCGCGCACGGTTTCAATATATTTACCGTAATCGCCCATTTTTTTACGAAGGCCGACAACCTGAACGTCGACCGAGCGGTCTGTAACAGGGTAATCCTCCCCGTGTATCGAATCCACAATCTGATCTCGCGTATAAACCAGGCCCGCCTGCTGCGCCAAGAAATGAAGTAGCTTAAATTCGGTGTGCGTCAAATCAATCAACGCGCCCCTCAGCGACACTTCGTGGCGTTTCGGATCGATGGTAAGCGAGTCTATTTTAATGATCTCATCGTGTTCGCCGCGCAGCGTGGTCTTTTGTTTTCTCAGCGCGCTCTTTACCCGGGCTAAAAGTACGCGCGGACTAAATGGTTTTGATACGTAATCGTCGGCCCCAAGTTCTAAGCCAGTCACCACGTCGGCCTCTTCGCCCTTCGCGGACAACATGATTATCAATATCCCTTTGGTTTTCGGATCATTCTTCAGCACGCGACAAACGTCCAATCCGTCGATACCGGGAAGCATCAAATCGAGCACAACAAGATCGGGCATCTCCGCGCGCGCAAGCTGCAGCGCGATTTCGCCGGTCGGCGCAGTGATAACCTTGTACCCCTCTTTATGAAGATTGTACCGGACGAGCTCCAGAATATCTTCTTCGTCGTCAACGATTAGGATGGTGGCTTTAGCCATTTTTATATTGTTTTTCTGAGAAATGTAATTATACCGATAGTTCAACAGAAATATGTTTATAAGGGAAGCGCTATTGACCAGTTGGTAAACTTACTCATTAAATACTAACACAACAACGCTCTATAGCGTCTTCAAGTTGCCGAATGCCCGGTGCGGCGTTAGGCTGAGTTCTATTCAAGGAGATTAACGATGACTAAATATTTAAATGACCTCCCCGGCGTCCCAAAAGCAGTCGGAGCCTATTCGCAAGCCGCTGAAGCGGGCGGATTTCTATTCCTTTCCGGTCAAATCGGGTTGAATCCGGAAACGGGAACTCTTGTAGATGGCGGACTCGCCGCACAGACCGAACAGGTGCTCAAAAACATAGCGTCCGTTCTTAAATCGCAGGGAGCTTCTTTTTCTAATGTAGTCAAAACGACAATCTTTCTGACCAACATGGGAGATTTCAAGGCGGTGAATGAAATCTATGGTCGAGTGCTCGGTGATGCGCGACCGGCGCGTTCGACGATTCAGGTTGCGGGCTTGCCGCTGGGAGCGATTGTTGAAATAGAAATGACCGCGAAGCTTTAGTCGGCTCGACGGGAGGCGCGGCGAAAAGCCCCGCAGTCGGCAGGCAGCGTTCCGGGTTTCCTCTATCCGCATCCGACAAGGCCACGGCGGGATAGTACCGCCTACCTAATATTTTTG
This sequence comes from uncultured Bdellovibrionales bacterium, assembly GCA_964435675.1. Taxonomy (GTDB): domain Bacteria; phylum Bdellovibrionota_C; class UBA2361; order UBA2361; family CAYTAW01; genus CAYTAW01. Next base: position 5,284 of record CAYTAW010000199.1, on the reverse strand, counting down.
ATTTTTTTGACGCGGTACTACATTTCACCAATAAACCGTAAATGAAATCGGCATCCTGATATTTCACCCTCGCGAATATCAATCGGTTGACATTCAATGCGATATGAAAAAGACTCGGCGGCACCGTCGATAAATCCGCGCACAAAATTAGAGAAACTCTGCTTTGATTTATAAATCATCAACAGCTCTTCAGGAGCACAATCTACGTAGTGAAAATGAGCAAAATTTTTGCGCTGGCCGTCAAAACTCAGCAATTTATGCATCGTCATCAAGAATTTTTTTGGATGGGCTTCGATGCGCTCCTGACGCGGGAGCTTTGCGGCAAACTGCGGGAAACAGTATTTTCCGAACGCGTAGATTAAATCGTCGAAAGCGATCTGCTGAGTAGCGGCGAGGTGCGAGAGCACCATCGCAAGATCGGACTCCGAGTTAGACGCAGCGGCATCTAGCGCCTCCAGTTTAGCCATCGCGCTATCGAATATAGGTCGGCCCCACTGCCCGACCACAAATGATTCAAGAAGATCGAATATCTCCTCTCTCATTGCGCACCCACACTAAAAAAACTCGCTTCCAGTAAATATCGCCAAAATAGGCGAAACAATTGAGATTTGAGCTCTGACTTGAACAATCTCTCTTTCCTACCTGCATATTCAATAATACCAGCAAATTAGCAAAGATAAGTGGCGGCAGGGCGCTCGTTTTAGGCAAAATATGCCGGACCATGGCGGCGATCAGCCCGGCATATTGCTGGTAGGGCGGGATACCCGTGAACGCGTTTTCCGGATCGGCAGTTAGCAACGGAAACTCCCGCTGAACGGTTTGAATGGACGTTTGACTAAGGGAGTGGGCGACCTTATATTCCACCTCGTCACTTACGGAACTTTTTGTTATACATCGCTACAAGTAGGCGATTTCAAATTTCATATGCGATATTCTCTTCCCTTCAAGGGTTTACTACTGGTTTTGTGTTTAATCGCCGCTCTCTGTGATGGGTCAATCGCATTTGCGGATCCGACCAATACGCCGACCCCGACTCCTACTGAAACACCGACCGATACGCCGACTCCAACTCCGACTCCAACTCCGACACCGACTCCAACTCTGACACCAACACCGACTCCAACTAATACGCCAACTCCCACCAATACGCCGACGCCTACCGATACTCCGACGCCGGTCCCCACGGCGACTTCGACGGCAACCAATCCTCCGTTTTACAAAGCGCGCGCATTGAACTTCGTTTTGATTATCGCCGACGATCAGCGATTCGATACTATGGGCGGCTATATGCCAATTACTCAGAGCCGCATCTTTGATCGCGGTGTTCAGTTCCGCCGCACGTACATCACCACGCCTGAATGTTGTCCTAGCCGATCGAGCATGTACACCGGCAAGTACGCTTCCTCGCACGGCGTTTTGCAAAACAGCATGCCGCTGTTGCAACCGACGCTCTTTGACGACCTTCATGAAGCCGGTTATTACACCGGGCTCGTCGGAAAATATTTAAACTCCTGGAATGGCACACCGAAGCCAGAGTTCAGTTTTTGGCGCAGTTTTCCATTTGGCTCGGCGCATTTCATCGATCCGATTATTTACCGTAACGGCAGAGTTGTTAAAACGCGAGGCTACCAGCTCGATGCCATCCGTCCGGATGTGATGGAGTTCCTGGATAACGCCGCCGCATCTCAGCAAAAATTTTTCATGGTGTATGCTCCATTCTCGCCACATGAACCGGCAATTCCAGCCGCGCAAGATAAGAAGCTATTCAGCAATATTGCGCCCTACCGCCCACCTAACTACGGAGTCACCAAAGGAAAACCGGCATGGGTGCGTCGCTCTGGTACGCTGCCACGGGAAAAGGTGCAGTTCATAGATAAACTGCGTGTTAATCAACTCCGCAGCTTGCAGTCGCTCGATCGGTCGGTCGGCTCAATTCTCGATAAACTCGAACAGCTTAATTTGAGCGACTCTACCGTCGTCATGTACATATCCGATAACGGCTTAATGTGGGGAGAGTTCGGACTTGAGAGTAAGAGTTGCTCCTACGAACCTGCGATTCACGTCCCCTTCGCGATGCGCGTGCCCGATGGTTCTGTGGCTGCTCGCCAGGAGGGGCGTTTAGTTTCGAATATAGATATTGCTCCGACGGTTCGCGAACTCGCCGGGATTCGCTCCGATCCGGGAGCGGACGGACGCTCGCTCGTTCCGCTGCTATTGAATAACGCCACCGAATGGCGCTCTGAACTGCTCGTCGAAGGATTCCGCAACACTGAGTCACGAGCTCCCTTCCGCTCGATCCATACGGAAAATCACGTATTAATTGAAAACGGTGGCGATATCGACGAACTCTACGATCTTCAGCAAGATCCTTATCAATTGAACAACTTGGCGAGCGCCAATCCGTCAGATCTCTATAAAGATTTAAAGGTGCGGATTGACGCGCTCGATGAGACCGTTCAGCCGCGCGCCGTGGTTGATTTCCAGAAAGCATCGAGCAGCAAGGCAAGCCTTGGAAAATGGAAACTCGCGCTGCGCCGCTGCCGTCTGTCGCGCAAACGCTGCGACTACGATAAGATGTGGCGCTCAGTCGTTAACGGTTAATAAAATCTACCAACGAATACCTTCGCTTCTACCATGATCGGTACTCTGATCGTACGCTCGATCGGCCGCGCGAATTTTATTTACTGCACGGTCGCCGAGCGCTTGCGCCGCGGATCCCGAAAGCGGCGCACTGCTTGCCGCGGTATCAAGATCGTCGGCAAGCTGACGCGCGCCGTTGAGCGCGTACTCGAGATGGCGTAGTTCATGACGGATTAAGCGCAGGCGGAATTCATTCCACCGCGCACCGCACTGTGCACAGCGGGGGATGGTAATTCGCGCATCGAGCCTCACACGCACTGTATCGGCATCGACAAATTTCGAGGCACTTGTTTTCCACAGCCAGCGCAGCCGCCATTTGGTGTAGCCATCGCGCGCCTGACCGCGTGCATCGCGCGGCCCCGCCGCGCGCAGAAGCGCCCGAATTTCCTCGTCGTTTCTGCCCGATACTTCGTAATTTTCGATTTCGACACGCGCCGAACACTCAGCCCGGCGTCCCGTGCGAATCTCCGGCTGCCATTGCGAGGCAAGAATGGCGAACGCAATACCCGAAGTCATCATTTGTGTGAAGAGCTTCGGGGATCGCATCGTCATCGCGCGCAGATGTTACTGCACCATAAATTCGGTGAAATAAATATTTACAATCGGTTCTTCATCGAGACCAATTGCTTCGTTGATGCCTTCCATCAACTCTTCTTTGAGTTTTTCTTTACCGTCGACGGTTAAAACCTCCTCGGCTTTTTTCGAGGAGAGTACTCGCAAAATCGCGTCTTTAATCATCGGTTGGCGCTCAGCAAATAAATGAGGCATTGCCGCACCAGCGGCGCCTTCTTCACCGCCGCCGCTCGCGCCGCCGCCGTGACCTTCACCACCACCCTCACCGTGCGCACCCGCGCGTTCGAAGACCGCCGGATCGTATTCGAGAATCATTCCCACCTTCAAAAACGCCGAGTTGGCAGAGAGGTTTACAATGAACGTATCGAGCGTAATGGTTGCGTAGTTTTTAACTTCTTCTTCTTCGGCGGCGTGCGGGTCTTTTGCTTCCTTCTCGCCACCGCCAAGGAACAGCACGGGAATACCCGCCCCGAGCAACAACACGACAACGCCGACGATAATAAATAGCTTCTTTTTGCTCTTAGGTTTTGCGGCTGTTTCTTCAGCGCCCTCTTTCTTTTCTTCGCTCATAGCCCTCTTCCCCTTATTGGCAGGGCGGCCGTTCGCCATATAGATGGAACGCCGCTTTTATGATGAATGCCATATACTTTGATGAATGCGGGCGGGCTTAAGATTCAAATAGGCGAGGCCTGTACTGTTCCGCCGCACTATGTAATAGTCCAATATTATTGGAGATATTTAGCGGTTTCTAATGAAGATCTTATTCCTAGCTCCACAGCCCTTTTTTCAGGAGCGGGGGACACCTATTGCGGTGCGCCTAGCGCTTGAGGTGCTGGCTCGGCGCGGCGACGACAAGATCGACCTGCTGACCTACCACGAAGGGAGTGAGGTGGAGATTCCCAACGTTGTAATCCACCGTATCCGCTCCTACCCATTTTTGAAAAATATCCGTCCGAGTATTTCCTTTAAAAAATTGGTCTGCGACGCGTTCTTCTTCGGGGCGGCATTACGGCTGGTTTGGAAGCAACGTAAAAATCAGTATCAGTTGGTGCACGCGGTCGAAGAATCGGTCTTCATGGCGCTGATAATCAAGTGGATCTTTGGCATCCCGTATATCTACGATATGGACTCATCACTCTCCATGCAGATCACCGAGAAGTGGGTATTGCTTAAGCCGATGGCACCGCTGCTCTCGTTTTTTGAGCGTCTCGCTATCCGTCAAAGCCGCGCAGTCGTGCCCGTTTGCGATGCCCTTGCGGCACTCGCCGATCATCATGGCGCTCCCGACATGGAGATCTTGCGCGACATTTCGCTGCTCGATAGTCAGCCGGAAAGCACCGAGAGAAATCTGCGCGAAGAACTGCGGCTAGACCCGTCGCAGGAAATAATTCTATACATCGGGAACTTAGAGAGTTATCAGGGCATTGATCTCCTGGTGGATAGCTTTGCCCTTGTCGCAGTGCGTAATCAGAGCGCGCAGCTGGTGATCGTCGGCGGCCAGCCGGATCACATTGAATTTTACCGCAAGCGCGCGCAGTCGTTGAATATCGCAGAACGGGTGCACCTTGTCGGACCACGCCCGGTAAACCACTTGCGCAGCCTTCTCCTACAGGCCGACATTCTGGTTTCCCCGCGAACCAAGGGTAATAACACGCCGATGAAAATCTATTCCTATCTGCATGCGGGGAAAGCAATTGTGGCAACGGATCTGCCAACCAATACGCAGGTACTTGATACGAATACGTCGCAGCTCTGCGCCGCCACACCAGCGAGCTTTTCAGCTGGAATTTTGGCGCTGCTGGCCGATCCGCAAAAGCGAACTCAACTTGGTGCGAGCGCGTTCAAAACGGCGGAGGAGCGATACACATTTCCAATTTTCGAACGTTCGCTCAATCAGCTCTATGATCGCCTTGCGCAGCGAGCGCCTGGAAGTGCCCAATAAAAAATGAAAGCGCGGTCTCGACGCGGTATTGCCGCTGATCCAAATGTACGAGCGAGAAGCCACTGCGCGCGAATCCATCGAGTTCCGCCGGGCTCCAGCCGCTCTCGGGGCCAATAGCGATCACTGCGC
>CAYTAW010000198.1:0-6801 GCA_964435675.1 uncultured Bdellovibrionales bacterium | reverse complement strand
GCGTAGATGCGGCTTCCCCAATAACGGCTTTCAGCTTCAATATCTTCCAGCACCCCCTGGTTTTTTTGGTGGACGATGAATTGCGATTCATATGCGCGAATTGAACTCATTTTAGCTTCGAATTCGTTATCAATATTAACGATAAAGCTCGGCGTTATTTTGGCGCGTAAGTGCTGAGCGAAATAATGAAATACCTGCTTCGGGGACCATGGATCGCCGCCGAGGCTGCTTTTAACGAACTTCGAATAGAAGCGCGCCGCAACCCCAATTGAAAATGCGCCGAGATGATCGGGGTGGGCATCCTCATGATAGGGGAGAAACAGTGTATGCGGCTTGAGCTCGCGTATCGCGGTCGCGAGACGGCTGCGCGCATCCACCGAGTCGAAAATTTCCCGGTTCTTCAAACCGAGATTAATTCTTTTTGTAATGCCGAGAATTTCGGAGGCGCGGGCGCTCTCTTTAGCGCGGATCTCCGGCGAACCATGCGGCGTCGGTTCACCGTCACATAGATCGATAATCGCCGTCTTCTTTCCCGCCCGGTCGAACGCCGCTAGCGTGCCGCCGACGCCGATCTCCGCATCATCCGGGTGGGTGGCTACGACTAGTGCGTCGATTATATGTTCCATTTTGTGCGCTCCCGTTCGATTATGCCCCGATAATAGGCGAGCCGTCGCTCCGAATCATCGAGAATATCTCCGAAGCTGCGCACTGCTCCCGTGTATATACGGGCGACGGCCAACTCCTCGATCTTAAACTTATTAGCGAACGCCTGAATCCAAAACTCGATAGGAAATCCATAGCCAAATTCAGTCAGTGAGAGTTTCTTAAGGGAACTCACACGGTATGCTTTGAAGCCGCAAAAGCTGTCGCTTAAGCGATATCCAGTCAATTCGTTCAACTCTTCGGTGATGGTAAGATTCACCGCGCGGCGCTCGACAGGCGCGTCCGTATTTTCGGCAAAGTTTGTCAGATAGCGGCTGCCGGATAGCACATCTAGATCGCCCAGCTTCTCGAAGAATTCCGGCACATGCTGCGGCTGATGCTGCCAGTCGCAATCCATAGTAACGACGGTCTCGTATCCTTTGTTGATGGCGTGGTTAAAGCCGTCTATCAATGATTTTCCGTACCCCTGATTTACTTCATGATCGATAACGGTTATTGGACGACTTTCGATGCAGCCGCGGATGCTGGTAATCGAGCGATCGGTTGAGCCGTCATTTACCACCAAGATGTCACCGCAATAATGACGGGTCAGTTCGCAAAGAACTTCACGAATAGTGGTTTCTTCGTTATAGACGGGAATTAAAACGAGCTGCGTTCCCATATCGCTTACTCCTTCGGGGGAAATTTCTCTAACTCCCAGAGTTTTAGATATTTCAGCAACACGTAAAAAGATTCAAATATGGCAACAACCAAGCCCGGCGCGCCCTCAAGAAATCCGCGCTTGATGAAGTAAAATTTTATGAAGCGGCCGATGGGATTCAATATCATCGGCGCAAGCGACGCGTGCTTCCCTTTTCTTTGCATGGTGCGCGCGGCGGATGATGAGTGTTGGTTTAAACGCTGGATGTGATCGGCCATGCTGCGGTAGGTATAGTGGCGCAATTCGCCCTTGAGCCGCTTGGTCGCGCCGTCAACCACCGCCTTTTCGTGCGGGTCTCCTCCACCGGTCCAGCTCGTACGGTTACGCCGGCAGAGACGGAGGCGATACTCGGGATACCAGCCCCCTTTACGCCACCAGCGGTTCAAATAATAGACGACTCGCGAAAGATCGTAGCCATCATAGCGCTGTTCATTCGCCTGAATCTCGCTGATCATTTCGTCGCGTAGTTCGGGAGAGACTTCTTCATCGGCGTCAAGATTCAATACCCAAGTGTGAGTGCACTGCTCGAGTCCAAAGCGCTTTTGTTCGACGTATCCAGGCCACTCGCGAAAAATTACCCGTGCCCCATACTCCTTGCAGATTTCAACCGTATTGTCGGTTGAGCCGCTATCGATGACGATTATTTCAGCGCACCAGCGCAGGCTTTCCAGGCAGCGGCGCATGTTTTTGGCCTCGTTCATACAAACGATGAAGGCCGAAACGTCGTATTTTGTATTTGAATCGTTCATGGATGATCTTTGTAGCGACGGCGGCAATCATGCCTGAAATTGAAATAAAAAACGAGTATCGGGGAGCCCTTGCGCCCCTGTCGGAGGGCAGTGCGAGCACGGCTAACCTCGACAAACCACCCCGTTCATAGTATTACTGGGAACTCTTAAAATCATCGATTTACCTCGTCGGAAGCGCACTTTATGAATATTCTCGGCATCTCAGCATTTTATCACGACAGCGCGGCTTGTTTGGTTCAGGATGGCGTTATCGTCGCCGCCGCCCAAGAGGAGCGCTTCACTCGTAAAAAGCATGATTTTGAATTTCCAAAGCACGCCGCCCAGTACTGCCTGGAGGCGGGACGGATTACGGTTGAACAGATCGATTATGTCGTATTTTACGACAAACCGGTTTTGAAATTCGAGCGGCTGCTCGAAACCTACCTAGCAACCGCCCCGGCCGGCTTTACCTCGTACGCTAAAGCGATGCCGCTTTGGCTCAAACATAAACTCTGGATTCCCGACACCATCCGTAACGAACTCGGTTTTGAAGGCGAAATTCTCTTTACCGAGCATCATCAGAGCCACGCCGGCAGTGCGTTTTACCCATCGCCGTATCAAGAAGCGGCAATTCTCACGATTGACGGCGTCGGTGAGTGGACTACCAATAGTTTGGGATATGGCGACGGCAGTCATTTTTCTATTACCAAAGATGTGAAATTTCCGCATTCACTTGGATTGCTGTACTCGGCATTCACCTATTTTACCGGCTTCAAAGTGAATTCCGGCGAGTATAAAGTGATGGGTCTCGCACCATACGGTGAACCGAAATATACGAAGGCTATCTTCGATAATTTGATCGATCTCAAGGAGGATGGATCGTTTCATTTGAATCTATCCTATTTCAATTACTTGTCTGGCTTAACCATGACTAATGACAAGTTTGACGATCTGTTCGACGGTCCGCGCCGCAAGCCGGAAACTCCCCTGACACAACGTGAAATGGATCTCGCACGCTCGGTTCAGGAAGTGGTCGAAGAAGCGATGCTCCGTCAGGCGCGCTTTATTGCGAAAGAAACTAATTCAAAGAATCTCTGTCTTGCCGGTGGCGTCGCATTGAACTGCGTTGGAAACGGCCGCGTGCTCCGTGAGGGGCCTTTTAAGAATATCTTTATTCAGCCTGCCGCAGGTGATGCGGGTGGCGCGCTCGGCGCTGCGCTCTGTGTCTGGTACGGATACCTGAATAATCCACGCAAGGCGAACGGCAAGACTGACTTCCAGAAACAGTCGCTGCTTGGACCAGAATATAGCGACGATAAGATTATAGCTGACCTGGCCGAGTTTGGCGCAGTGTATAAGCGCCACGCTGGTGATGCGTTATTCGAAGAGGTGTCGCGCCAATTGACGCAGGAGAAGGTAATTGGGTGGTTCCAGGGGCGCATGGAATTTGGTCCGCGGGCGCTCGGAAATCGCAGTATTATCGGTGATCCACGGTCGAAAACCATGCAGTCGAAAATGAATTTAAAAATCAAATATCGTGAGTCATTCCGGCCATTTGCGCCGGCAGTGCTGCGTGAGGATGTGTCTGAGTATTTTGATTTAGATAGCGATTCGCCGTATATGTTATTGGTAGCACCGGTCGCTTAAAAGAGCCGTATTCCGATGACCGAAGAGCAGAGCAAGCATTTTGGTATTGCGAAATTGAAAATCCCGCGTTCGGATATTCCAGCTGTAACACACGTCGATTATTAGTCGCGCGTCCAAACTGTATCGGAAGATCAACATCCGAGATTCTATAAGCTCTTGAAGAGCTTCAAGAATCAAACTGGTTGTTCGGTGCTGGTTAATTCGAGCTTCAACGTCCGCGGAGAGCCGATTGTGATGACGCCGCGTGAAGCGTACGCATGTTTCATGCGCACCGAGATGGATTGTTTGGTCTTGAATGATTTCGTTCTATTGAAAGAGGAGCAACCGAAGTGGCAGGAGAAAGAGGATTGGCAGAACAAATTCGAACTGGATTAGAAGATTCTCAGCAAACAAAAAGCGGTCCGGTGCTTCGCGTGATCCAAGGGAAGAAGCCGCTTGAGCAAATGTTTCATGGCCGCAAGGTGCGCGAGCATGTTCGCGAATTTGGCGCGCTCTTTGCGCTAATCTTCGCGGTGATCTCCGGGGTTGTTTTCTATCGCGGCGGCTCTGAAGTGAAAGCGCTGACCTATCTCGCCATCGGCACCGCGTTTATGGTGCTCGGTTCGCGTGCTCCGAGTGTGCTGCATCCCGTTTGGAATATGTGGATGAAGCTCGCCGAGAAACTCTCGGTAGTGATGACCTTCGCCATTTTAATGGTCGCCTGGTGCTTGATGGTCATTCCGATGGCAATCGTGCTCCGCATTTTTCGCGTGCAGGTCATGGAGATGGATTTCCGCCTTCCGGTCGATACCTATTGGCATGTGCGTCCAGAGAAAATGCACGATTTTAAACTTCTTGAGCGGCAGTTCTAATTGCTGCTTTCGCCTCTAGAAATTAAAAAATAAGTCGATTGAATGGCTGTTGCATGCTGAAAGCGTGGGCACGCCTCCGTTTTGTGATTAGCAGGCACGCATTCGGAAATCTGCCGCTTCACCGCTGACTTTAACTAGAACTGAGCAGTAGAATTATCGTATTCCAAAAATTCTATCGAGCATTATCGCTAATGCTGAACGCACTGAGAGGTGATTGTAAGGCGTCGGGCCATTAATCGGTTCGAGAAAATACTCAGCTCTCTCCAACAATCCGGCGCTCATTCCCCATCCCGTGCCAAGCATCAAAAGATAGTGTTCATCGCATTCAGCGATCATACCGCTGAAATCTGCAAATCGCAGCCGATCCTCGCCGGGCTTAGCCGACGTTGCGACGAGTTTCGGTAGTTTTTTCTCGTCAAGATCGATGCGGTGCACCGCTTCATCGAGCGAGGCGACGACGCGCACGTTTTCGAGGGCTTCTTTTCGATTTGGATTATACGTTGAACCGTAGCCGACATCCCAATGAGCATGAAGGGTGCGAGCCAATTTTCGTAGCGCATCGGAAGGATGGGCAATATAAAGATTTTGGACGCCAAAGGTCGCGCAGCTGCGCGCAATATCATGGACGTCAATTAAAGTGAGCGAAGTCGTCACCAGTCGGCCTTCTTTGTTGTCCATTTGATCGTGGAGCAATACGACACTTAACTTCGCCATTTCAGTTCCCTTCTTTGAGGAGTGCGGGCCGTACCTGTTTGGTTTTCTCCAACCCTTGCGCGCTGCGCCACTGCGAGATGCGCTTGTGATCGCCAGAAAGAAGTACTTCGGGCACGGCTTGTTCGCGGAATACCGGAGGGCGGGTATATTGCGGTCCTTCGAGCACAGTTCCGGCATCGGTTTCGGTAAATGATTCCTGGACGATTGAATCGGGATTTCCGAGCACGTTATCGACGAGCCGAATTACCGACTCCATAACGACCATAGCGGCGACTTCGCCGCCCATAAGAACGTAGTCGCCGATAGAAATTTCGCGATCGATAAGCAGATCGATGACGCGCTGATCGACCCCTTCATATCGCCCGCAGACGAAGATTATTTCATCAGTCTTTGCCAGTTGCTCGGCGCTTCGCTGAGTGAACTTTTCGCCGCTCGCTGAGAGTAGAATTACCGGTGCTTTTGGCAGCTCGGTTTTTACTTTTTCAATCGCCCGAGCCAAGGGTTCTGGTTTCAGTACCATGCCGGCGCCGCCGCCGTAGGGTGTGTCGTCAACATGGAAGTGCGGTGGATCGGCAAAGTCACGCAGATTCACCGCCTCGATTGAAACAAGGCCCTTGGTAATAGACTTTTCTATTAAGCTGGTGCTGACGAAGCTCGCGAATATCTCAGGAAATATCGAGATAATCTTGATCTTCAAGCGTGCTGATTACTTCTTTTTGGCAGCCTTAGCGCTTGCTGGCTTTGCGCTTCTGGTCTTGGCGCGCTCTTTTCTCTTCTTGCGAGAATTCTGAAGCTTCTCGAGACGGCTCTTTTCGAGACCTTCCATCAGGCCTGGAATACTCTTCTTGATAATGCTGCGAAGCAGCGGTGTTGTTTGCGCTCCAACGGAGAGCCAATAACGAACGCGATCTTCCTTAAGAGTGATCTGCGCCGGATCCTTCAACGGGAAATAGTTTCCAAGGCGCTCGATAAAGCGGCCATCGCGCTTCGTTCCTTTTTCGCTGACAACGACGCGGTAGTGGGGAGAATGTGTTCTGCCAAATCTGGCGAGGCGGAGTGTAACGGCCACGGGAAGTATTCCTCAAAAAATAATCTGTAAATAAGGCAGTTGGTTATAGCAGAACCGTGTGAATTTGCAAGGCGAGGGAGGTAAAATAGCGCGGTCGGCCCTGCGGTATATGTCAATAAGAGCTGTATATTCAAATAGTTGTGCGATAAAACGTGATTCGAGTAGATCGCGCAAGTTTATTTCCACGCCATGCGTTGGCGTCACTACCCGTTAGAGGTACTCAATCGAAAGAATTTCCGACGACTCGCCCGATTGATCGTCTATGTGCGTGTGAGTCGACTGTGCTCCCGCCCGCATGTGCGCATCTTTCGAGGAATTTGAATTTAACACGCGGCCCATAATTCGCTCGGCACCATTCCCGATCGCAATATCTCCGATCGCATCAATAAAGGTAGAATACCAGTCATGGCGCGCCAGGCGCTGTCGGCG
>CAYTAW010000197.1:6514-6814 GCA_964435675.1 uncultured Bdellovibrionales bacterium | reverse complement strand
AAGCGGCCCTGACCCTACTTAGCTTAGGGAAGGACCTCGCGTCTGCGGTTCTGCAGCATTTAAACGAGCAAGAAGTTAAACGTATCAGCCGCGCTTTCATGGCGGTATCAGAGGTTGACCGCGAAACACAGTTCAATGTAACCCGCGAATTCCGCAACATGATCAAGGCGGGAGATACGCTGCTCGTCGACGGACGCGAATTCGCAAAGGACGTTATCTCGTCGGCATTCGGAGAGACGGCGGGTGAAGGACTTCTTGATTATATCACCGGATCGAGAAAGGAGCCGATCAGCGCAATCA
>CAYTAW010000197.1:5370-6504 GCA_964435675.1 uncultured Bdellovibrionales bacterium | reverse complement strand
ATCATGCAGGACGTTCCGGAAAAAATTCTCAATGGCTTTATCCAAGCCGAACATCCGCAAACGGTATCTTTCCTGCTTACAAAAATGAACCCGGACCAGGCAGCGATGATTCTGCAACGTCTGAATGAAGAAACGCAAACCGATATTTTGATCCGTATCGCCAATCTCAATAACGTCAAAGCGGACGTGGTCGACGAAGTGCGCGAAGTTCTTCGCGGTCAGCTGCGCGGCAGCGGCCTGAATGAAGAAGAAGAAATCGGCGGTGCTAAATCCGCGGCCGATATTCTCAACTTCGTCGAGCGCAATAACGAGGAGCGGATTCTTACCGAAATCGAAGAGATGTACCCCGAATTGGCGGAACAGATCCGCAATCTCATGTTCACATTCGAAGACGTCAAGAAGATCGACGACAAGGGAATTCAAACCATTCTCAAAGAAGTTCCTCGCGATCAGTTGGTTATGGGTCTCAAGACGGCGAGCACCGAGCTTCGCGACCTGCTCTTCAGAAACGTATCGCAGCGCGCTGCTGCAATGATTCAAGAAGACCTTGCCGCAATGGGTCCGGTGAAGAAGAAAGATGTCGAAAAAGCCCAGCAAGGTATTGTCGATATCGTGCGCCGTCTCGAAGCCGAAGGAAAGATTCAGATCGGCGGCGGCGCAGAAGAAACCTTCGTTTAATCATTTTTTCGATAGGGTGCTTGCGGCATTCCGAGCCGACGCGCTTGTTGCATATCTGGGCCGAGCAGTCTGTTGAATGCTATTCTTTGAGAAGATAGAGCACGATGTGTGATTGCAAATTTGCCTGCGCGAACATTGCCGTGGCCTGATCGACGCGTGCTTGATTCTTGACCAGCTCGGCCGTTTCTTTTGCAGCATCGACATCGGTAATTCGATGCATTGCCACCAGGGTGTTTTCACGAAGGCTGACAAGATTATTGAATGCCGTGCCGAGTCGCTCTTCGGCGCCTTTGATATTGCCCAGCTCAACAGTTATTCGATCTTGCAGTGGATCGAGGACGTCCTCGAGCGCCGCAGCCGAACTTTCAGCGCTCAGCAGATTGAGCGATGGCATGAGGTTAGTTTTTCTTGTGCTGTTCAGAAACACGCTGATCGAATTGACGTTGAAATCAGTGC
>CAYTAW010000197.1:0-5360 GCA_964435675.1 uncultured Bdellovibrionales bacterium | reverse complement strand
GTGCTTGCCGCGTCTATTACCGAGTCGCCGTTGAAATCCGCGGCAACCGACCACGTATCGCGATCGCCGGTGGTCACCGAAGTCGCCGCACCGAAAGTGCCGTCGCCATTTCCAATATGAACGCTAAGTGCGCTGTTGCCCGTTGAGCCATAGTTCGAGACCAGCAGATCGAGTATACCGTCGCCATCAAAATCGGCCGCCGAGGCTGAGTATGGCTGTACCGATGAAACGGTTGTACGCGATTGAAATGTTCCATCACCGTTCCCGAGAAGCACGCTCACGGTGTCGGAATTCGAGTCGGAAGTGAATATGTCCAAATGTCCGTCGGCGTTTAGATCCGCTACCTGCGCCGAGCGCGGCGCGGTTCCTACCGCATACGCCGTGGGTGCGTTGAAGCTTCCATTTGGATTTCCTATTAAGACACTCGCGGTATTACCGAGATAGTCCGCCGTAACAACATCGAGCACGCCGTCCTCATTGAAATCCCCGGTCGCTATACCATCGGGCCGATCCCCCGTCGCGTAGGTTACCCCTGCTTGAAATGTTCCATCTCCATTTCCCTTTAGGACGCTGATGGTATCGACATTTGAATTGGACGCCAGGAGATCTAAGTTGCCATCGCCGTCAACATCCGCAGCGGTAACCATATACGGTGCATTTGTCGCGTATTTTACGACCGCTTGAAATGTTCCATTACCGTTTCCTAGCAGCACTCCAAGCTGAGATTCCTGATAATTGGCGGTGATGATATCAAGCTGATCGTCACCGTTAACATCGGCGAGCGTCAATCCCTGCGGCCCGTCGCCAACAGTGATGTTCGAACCCGCCTGAAAAGTGCCATCGCCATTACCCAAAAGCACCGTTGCATTATCCCCGACATCGTTGACGGTCACCAAGTCGGCTGCACCGTCTCCATTCAGGTCGCCGGATACAATCATGACCGGGTTCGTGCCGACTGAGTATCCGGTGCGCGTGCCGAGATCGCCGGTTCCGACCGACGTCGAAGATTGGGAGCCAATGGTGAAGGTGATGCTGCTACGCGTTCCATATCCGGCCTGCAGCGTCGTCTGTACGGGCCCAGAACCGAAGATCTTTTCTCCATTGAATTCAGCCGTGGAAACAATTCGATTAAATTCGGAGACGAGCGCATTCGCCTCGTCGTCCATCGTTTGGCGCTCCTCCAGCGTATAGAGATCACTGCTTGCCTGCTCGGCGAGCTCTTGCTGCCGCGTTACGACATCGCTCAATGCCTCAAGCGCGTCTTTTGCAATAGCGGTTTTCGAAAGTCCATTGCTAATATTGCGGCTTGCCTGCGCGTAGACATAGGAATCAGATTTTAGTCGTGTTGCGATTGCCGCTCCTGCGGCATCTTCAGAATTGGAATTGATACGGATGCCTGACGAAAGGCGCTGCAGATTCCCGCGCAAATCATTGGTCGCATCTTCGACGCGTCGCTGGATATCGAGCGAGGCGAAGTTGCGGTTGAATGATAGATCAGAATTCATCGATCGTTCCTTGAACTACACGCGTAGCTCCATCTATGCAGATTTGTAGATCGAGAAAATGTTGATTGATCTTAACGTTCTACGCCTTTTTAGTGACTCCACCAGAGAAGTATGCCCACACAAATAAGTTATTAGTTTCAAACAGTTAGTCAGTGACAAGCTCAACCGGTGCCACAATTCGCCGGAACCCGCCCCTGTTCACACCTGAGCGTATTGGCGTAACCATGAAGGCATGCTGATGAGATCTCTACATCCCACCTCGTTTAGCCCGGGCCAACCACGCCGTAGCGCGCGGCGAAACGGGCGTAAAACGCATTCTTGATAATTAATCTGCTAAGATAGTAGGATCTTCGAGTCAATTTTTTTAGGGAGCCAATATGAACGATTCATCGAGCATCAATTCCGGAGCCACGGGCGAGAAAGAAGGATGTGGAACAGGAAACTGCTGTTCACCGATGAATTGCGATTGGGGAGCGATCACTGAGCGTGCCAAGGCAGTTCTAACTGATCCGACCGGCGTATGGTCGGCAATCAAGGCTGATAATAAGTCTATCAAGGAGATCTATATCTCCTATGTAATCCCACTATCCGTGATTGGTCTTCTCTGTTCAATTCTCGGAAACATTATCTCTGGCGGAAGCGGTCTACTCAGTGGAATCGTCGCTGGTATCGTCCTGCTCGTAGTATCATTGGCGCTCATGCTGCTCACCGCGCATATCTATAAATTTGTTGCCGCTTATTTCCAGAGTTCGGCCAATGAGACTGATACATTCAAGTTGATTGCCTATGGCGGTACGGCATCGATGATCGGTAAGTTCCTAACGATACTGCCCGTTATTGCACCGCTCGGAATCTTGTTCGGCCTCTATTCGCTCTACACCTTGTATCAGGGCATTACTCCGATGACCGGTATCAGCGATAAGCGTTTGGTCTACTTCATCGCCTGTTTAATTACGAGCCTCGTAGTCGGCATGGTGATTATGGCGGTAGTTACCAGCATCTTGGGTATCGCCGCGGTCGGTGGCGGAATGATGTTGTAAGCGCCAGCGACGGTCCCTATATTTCGCGCGGATTCTTGTAAGTGCTCCGTGCGTCTATATTTCAATAATGAGATCGCGACGAGATAGACTCAGGAAGAAACTAGAAAAGGTCGGTGGATTCGCCTTTTATCTCTCGCTTCTCTCTCTCTCGCTTCTTTCAGTTTCGAACATCTGCGCGCTCGCGACCGCTGTCCCCGTAATTGTGGCCTTGCACCGAATTGATTTGGCGATTCTCGCTGGTGCGGGCACTCTCGGATATTTCTTCTCGCTAATTGTTTTAAACGAGCATATTCATGTGTTTATGCACGAGACGAAGCACGCGCTTGTTTCGGGATTAGTCGGCAACACGTGGAAGGGAATGAATGTCGGAAGCCACTCGGGCCATTTTGAATATTCATATTCTAAACACACCGCCCATTATAATGCGATTATTTGTCTCGCTCCCTATTTCGTCCCGCTGATAACAATTCCGGCTCTGCTTTTAGCCGCAGCCGCGTTTCGCACCGAGCACCGCATTATGGTGGCAATAATCAGTTTCGCCGCGGGGATCGATCTCTACTCGAATATCAAAGATATCGATCCACGTCAGTCCGACTTCGTCTCAATCAAAGGCGGCTACCGCGTAGCCCTTGTCTACGTAATCAGTGCAAATGCCTTTTTACTCTCAGTACTGATTGCCTGGGGATTGATGGGATATGATGGACTTCGCGTTCTTGTATTTTTCTTTGTTGATTTAATTTCACGGATAACGGGGAAGCCATTACGGTAAGATGCCGCCCTGCGTATTCGGTGCAGGGCCCCCGCATTCCGCAACCGGCATACGGCAGTCGATCTTTTTCTCTACAATAAATAATAAAAAGAGCCGTCTATCGCATACTGAATGCTGCACGCCAACTGTAGGGGGCCGCCCTCAATCCCCATTCAGACGCCTCTTCATGCCAATCTCCTTGATCTCCACCGCAATCCATCATACAACCGCACTATCAACAATTTGGTCCTCAGGGGAGGCCCGTACGGGTCTGAGATACTGGAAGGAGCAGCGAAAGCTGCTTCGCTACAGAAAACCCTTGGCACCTGATCCGGATAATACCGGCGTAGGGAGAAGGAATATGTCACACACCAGCTCGGGAGAGATCCCGAAATATCAATCATACCTCTACTTAACGGGAAAGACGCTCGCGATTTTTCTCGCCTGCTGCTCTCTATTCGCCAGTGCGCCGCTCGCAGCTGAAGAAGAGGGACAGCGTAGGGATCAGGATTTGACTGAGATTATTATCTCGTCCGCGCCCTTCCGTACACCACTCGAAGAGTTGACCTCAAGCGCGCGCGTGGTAAACGCAGCCGAAATCGAGGAGCGCTCACTCTCAACACTTCAACAAACGATCGGTTCTGTACCCGGACTCCAATGGGCGGGCGGCACTTCAGTGCCGCGCTTTTTTCAAATTCGCGGCATAGGCGAACTCGAGCAATATCAGGGAGCGCCGAATCCAAGCGTCGGAGTAATTGTTGACGACATTGATTACAGCGGCATCGGCGCTATAGTGCCGCTATTTGATTTGCGTCAGGTAGAGATCCTCAAAGGACCTCAGGGAATCCGCTACGGCTCTAGCGCGTTAGCCGGCGTTATCAGCATGCAATCGAACGAGC
This sequence comes from uncultured Bdellovibrionales bacterium, assembly GCA_964435675.1. GTDB lineage: Bacteria > Bdellovibrionota_C > UBA2361 > UBA2361 > CAYTAW01 > CAYTAW01. The sequence continues at coordinate 1,168 of CAYTAW010000197.1, read as the reverse complement.
CGAGCGCGGAGACGAACGGAATTGCCAACCTGCAAACGGGCAATGACGCTCTTCAGTCCGGGCAATTTGCTGTCGGCGGCGCAATGCCCGGAACGGGAGATCGCGTACAGCTGCGCATTATGAGCGCGCACACGCATCAAGATGGATTTCGGGACAATCTCTTTTTGAATCGCAGCGATACCAACGAGCGCGACTTGCACACAACCCGCGCTCGTCTACGCGTACTTCCAAATGATCGGTTGACGGTTAACCTGACCGGTCTTGCAGTTGAGAACAATAACGGATTCGACGCATTTTCGATCGGTAACTCGCTCTACACACAATCCGACAAGCCCGGCGCCGATCAACTCGAATCACATGCGGGTGCGCTCAATATCGGTTATGCGCTCAGCCCATCACTTACGGCGAAAAGCATCACCAGCGTTGCCCGCACTAATATCGACTACAGCTATGACGGGGATTGGGGTAACAACGATTTCTGGGAGCCCTATGTTCCGTACGATTATTTCTCTGCCACCGATCGCACCAGAAAAACTACCACGCAGGAATTCCGACTCACGAATGAGCGCGCAGATTTCAAACACGACAGCGACTGGAGACAGAGCGGTGGTGTTTTTCTCCAGCAACTCGAGGAAGGCTCGACGATCAATGATTCGGCGGATAGTTTCGTCTATAATTCAATCGCCAGCAACTATCGCGCGCGCACCGGCGCGATATACGGCGATTTCGGCATCCCATTCGGACATGGACGATCGCTCGAAACAGGAGCGCGATTCGAGCGGCGTGATATGCGTTATCGCGACGATCGGGCGAGCGCATTCGATCCGAATAATTCCATGTGGGCCGCTCATCTGGCTCTAAAACAAGATGTCGGCGAAAAAGCGCAAAGCTATCTACAGATTTCGCGCGGCTTTAAGGGGGGCGGTTTCAATCCCGGCACGCGCGTTCCCGATGAGCGCCGCATGTATGACCCTGAAAGTCTCTGGAATATGGAAGCGGGAATAAAGGGAAGCGCATTCGACCGTACGATCACCTATGACGCCGCGCTCTTTCACGCGCTGCGACGCAACGCCCAACTTAAATTCGCCTTCCAAGATAATCCCTCCGATCCGCTCTCTTTTACCTATATCACCGAGAAGATCCTATCTACGTTTGGCCTAAATGTCGG
>CAYTAW010000196.1:0-6830 GCA_964435675.1 uncultured Bdellovibrionales bacterium | reverse complement strand
GTCCGTAACCGTTGTGCGGGATGTTTTTGATTTCAATTCTCCACTCGGCGTTGTTGGGAAGGTATTTGATCGCCTGATCCTAACTCACTATATGAGGAACTTGCTTTGTGAGCGCAATCTGGTCTTGAAACGCGTTGCCGAGAGCGATAGTGAATGGCAGCGGTATCTTCGCTAGAGATTGCATGTTCATATTTGGCGGGGTTTTCGCTAGTAGCGGCTAGTCAGCGAGAGGAGCGAGTTGGTTTTCGACTGATGGGCGAATTTAAGCGCGCCGAATCCTTAATTGCATCAGTAAGTTAGGTCCCCGAAATTGCGCCACATTCAACCGCCGACAATTATTTGCCCCTATCAAGGGGGCTGAATGGGGTCTGGTAAATATTCCATCTTCGGCCGATAATGCGCCGAGAGAATTTTATGAACCCATACATCCCCTTACTTGTTTTCTTTGTCGTCTGTTCAGGCTTTATCCTTTTCATGTTGTTTATTTCTTCGGTGTTGGGCCCGAAGCATAAGACCAAAACCAAGCAGTTGCCATTCGAGTGCGGCGCCGTTTCTGTTGGCTCGGTCCGTGATCAGCGTTTCAATGTGCGCTTTTATCTTGTCGCGATGCTTTTCATTCTCTTTGATATCGAAGTTATCTTCCTCTATCCGTGGGCGCTCGTGTTGCCCGAGCTAGGCTGGGCCGGCTATCTCCAGATGCTCTCTTTCATGGCAGTGCTGGCGATTGGCTTGGTGTATGTCTGGAAGAAGGGCGTACTTAACTGGAATAAATAGGAACGATGGCCGTTCTCGGATTGCTCTTTCTTGCGCTTCTTAGCGTTCTGCTCGGCGCTTCATTCCTCAACCTTTTGCCGATGCAGAATTGGCTTCTCGAGCTCAATCATAATTTTGGCGCCTATTATCTCGTGCTGCATGTTTTGATGATCCCTCTCGGCGTTCTCTATGCGGTATATTCAGAGAGAGTAAATGAAATTTGGGTGCTTTTGGCGATAAATGTCTTAATGGTGATTTACTACGCCTTTCCCGCCGTTCCACTGCTGAAGTCAGTAAACCTGCCGGAAGGGGATATTTCATGTGACCGCCTCTATACTGCGCTCTTCGTTCAGGCGCAGAATAGTTCCGAGTTAATTCATGCGAGCGAGATAATTGCCGAACAGCACCCCGACTTGCTCTTTTCTGTGACGGCGGCAGCCCTTGAAGCGGAGACCACTCAACTCCTCTCGTTCTATCGAAGCGCACGGCGGACGAAGGGCAGCGGCGCCACTGAACTGGCCATCGCCGCGCAGGTTCCATTGAGCGAACCGAAAATCACCGATCTCGGAGAAGATCTGCCGGGCGCGATCATCGTCGACTTGCCGGGGCAGCGTGTTCCCAACGCCGCACTGGCGCTCGTCGCCGGCGTCGATCCGCTCAGCGATCAGCAGCTGAATAAAAATAATTTGATAATGCGCCGAAGTTCGGCCGCGTTGCGCGCGCTTTCGCAGCCGGCCCTAATAGCCACAAGTCTGCGCATGACGCCACATTCGCGGCTCTATCGGGTATTTAAGGAAGATGAGGTCTTTTACGATCTCTTCACAGGAAAGGGCCTGGTGCGAACCTGGAGCGGGAGATCTCCGCTAATTCGATTTCACTACGATCAATTTTTTGGGCAGGGTGCGTTTTTGTCCCCTGGAGCTTCGACTATTAAATCAGACCTTTTCGATCATTTGCCAATTAAAACGGAAGTGCGTTTTTGCCGATAATGGATCTGCCCTAGATAAGAAGGTCGTCGTCTTTCGGCCCGCGAAAAACGGGCTTGTTTGGTGCTGGCGGCATGTCTCTCTTTGGCCTGTCGAGCGACGCTGCGCCTTCGGCTACATGGTCGCGTTCTCTGCGGCGAGGAGGGATACTCGCAAGCTCGATAACCGTGAGATCGGGCGCGCGTGACTTTGTTGTCTCTGAGGGCACATTCGACTCCGTGGGCGGTGTGATATGTACCGGTATTCTTTCTTCCGGTCCGTAAGGGCGTCCGCGCTCGCGGCTTGCCTCGGCGTATACAACTTCGTACGGTGGGGTGTATATCGAGACGACACCGTCATTCTTCTCGGTGGTCGCCGAAAATACTACCGAGAGTCGGTTTTGGAAGTCGCTCAGACTTAATGTTTGGATTGCGCCCGGCACCGGCGGTGGGTTAGTTGCGCCGTGCGGATTGTAGATCTCAACGATACCGTTTTCGTAATCAATCGAACGCACAGTCATTGCGTGCATTTGGTGTGCGCCCGAAGATGCCCAGGCCAAAATCACCAGAGCTCCGCCCGTTGAATCAATTGAATTCTGTACTGCAGCGAGTGCGCCCGGCTTATCAAATTCGGGATAGGTTGCCGCGCACTTCATTCCGGTAATGCCCTGATGCAAACGGGCGACCTGATCATTGAACAGGCCGCCATAGGATATTGACTGGCCTTGATATGTTCCCGAGATAACATCATTGACATGGTCGTATGTGAGCGGGGCGCTGCTCCCTGCTTGAACGGTCTGTCCGATCGCATACTTCACGAGAACATTTTGCATCATTCTTTCAGTGATGCTCCGTTCTTCGTAAGGCTCTGGCACGTGCATGATATCTTTGCTCAACGCGGCTTGATCGAGTTGAACCCGGCTGCGAGTCGGATCATTAAATGTTGCCTCTCCTTTGACGGCTAAATCGGCGATCATGCGCGCGTAGAGCTCGGGTCTCTCGATTGCCAGCATTTGTGTCTGAACCGAACTCGAAACGCAGGTGGCGTGTACGCCCTGGTTGATCTCTTCGGGATGGGTCAGATCGCGAATTAATGCGTTGGTGATTTCTTTGCGCGTTTGTAACGGCAACGAGGATTGATTAATTTCATTGATGATATTGTTGATTTCTTGGCGCCTTTCGGCGGAAAGTCCGTGCAGTCCCGATGTCGGCGAAAGATGGCTCTCTCCGTATAATTCAGGAATGCGGGGATTACTGCGCGACGCTTCAAGAAATTCGTCACGGCCTCCGCGAAAAGAAGGGAGCGAGCCGGCAATATCAGTCCGCTCGGTTTGCTGAGCGGCGTGGGGACGCGCTGTATGAATTAAAGTCATTGGCTTTTTCTCGCAACAAAACCGGCCATCACTTAATATTATGGACTTGATAGGCGAGAGGTCGCTTAATTTTCAAAATAACTTTATCAAGTGATCCCGCTACTTATGCCAGCTAAAGAGGGTATTAGTAGCGCTAGAGGGCTGAGGGCGGTGCGACTAGGTGCCCGCCCTCAGTACGTTTACGTCGCCTACGGCTACATTGCTCCCGCGAGGCTCTAAAAAAGTGGCAATATAAGGGCTGGTTAAGCGGCTGAATTCCGGGATTCCCCCGAATAGGACCGAATCGGAATCGCGCTGGAATCGAAACACAGGATACGGAGTCCTCTGTAATGAAGCGTTGAAAGAGAGAATTATAAGAAAACACTATAAGAAAAGGAGAGACCGATAATTAATCGTCGTCGTCTTCGTCCTCTTCTTCCTCGAAATCTTCATCGTCGAGGTCGTCTTCGTCGAAATCCTCGTCGTCGTCCTCTTCTTCTTCTTCTTCTTCCTCTTCCTCCTCGTCTTCATCGAGGTCTTCGTCGTAATCGAACTCCTCGTCATCATCGAGTTCGATTTCGTCGTCATCGAGGTCTTCGGCAACTTCGCCAAGTTCAGATTCAGAAGAATCGTCCTCGAATAGATCTGGTTCGATTTCCTGGAGTGCTTCGGTAACGGCGGAGATTAATGTAGCGATCTCTTCGGGGGCATAATCTTCCCCCTCGATTACCGCTTCGAGAGCCGATTTCATTTCAGCAACGAGCGCGGATTCCATTTCGACGTTTCCTTCTTCTTCTTCTTCTTCTTCGGTATCCTTCTCTTCTTCTTCAGCATAGTTCTCTTCGAGATTCTCCTGAAGCTCGTTGAACCCCTCCAATAATTGGGTAAACGCGTCAATTATTTTTTCTGCTGCTCGTGATGCCATAGATGCTAAAAACTCCGAATCAATAGGTGCGTTAAGAAGGGTAAATTCATTCGCTACCGAAAATCAAGTCTCAAAAAGAACTTATCCCGGAAAAGAAGCCTTTTAACGGACTAACGGGTATTATAAGCTGTTCGCGAATCGACGGGTTCAAATTGCCGCATTTTCGGCCGTATTTCGCGGCGCTTTACTATTTAATTCATGTCTGAGTAAAATAATGGGTAGAGAAACAGTGAGCGACATAAATCTTTCCTCTATTACTATTTCTGCTCGATATGATACGCGGCAGGTCGACCTTTTAGCGCATAATTTAATTAATAAAGTTACACAAATATTTTTCACGAGCATTATAAGCCGCCGGCGCCTTTTACAAGGTGCATTTTCGCTCGCCGCAGCCATCTCTTTGGTCAATTGCGCGTCGAACAGCAGTCCTATTCCCGGGGAGCGTAAGACGAACGCGCTTCGAGCCGATGCTCCGGGCAGGCGCGAGCTGATCACGATCAGCTCACTGCGAATTGCTCCGTTGACGACCGTTCCTGGCTTGCAAATCGACGGTGCAGATATGAAGCGCTTTTATAAGAGCCTCGCTGAAGCGTTCGCATCGGAATCGGGAATTGATACCACCTCCGACGTTGAAGCGCCGACTACCAAGCATGCCTCAAGCCCCGATGCTACGCTGCATACCGAAATAACCCGCTACGGAAAAGACAGCGCTTCTGCGCTGGGAGCTTCTAAGGCAGCGCTTTTTGCCGTGAATTATTCAATCGTTCGCCATCGCGATCAAAAAGAAATCTGGACATCTAATTTCTACTCGACCGAGCAGCCCGATACCTACAATCTTATCGAAGTCGCCAAACGTATCAATCGCGACAAGGGAACCAAGCTTCCAACAATCGAGGAGCTTGAAGTCGAAGCGGCTCACTCCGCTGCTGTAGAATTTGCGACGCGCCGCGTTGACCAATACACCATAAAATAGAATCTCCCGCTGCTCAGTGTGGTTAGTTTTCTGGGGTCAGCTTTCTTTGGCGTGACTGTTAATGGTAGACCGAAATAACGAGCGTTTTGTCCGCTGCGCTCGTTTTTGTATCTTTCGATAAACACCATTTTAGAGCTACTCTTCCCATACTATGTCAGCTACCGAAAAACGCCGAACGGCTTCACGCAGCCGGCGCGAGCGCATTCCCGCAAAAGAAGAAAACGAGCGTCCAGATAAAACCTGGGCCAACGAAGTACTGGGCGTAATCTGCTTGATGGCGGGCGCGTTCATTTTGATCAGTCTTGCTTCCCAGCAGTCGCAACTCTTCGAATTCTCCAGCGAGCCTACCGGCGAGATCGCCGCGAATTTTCTTGGGCCGGCCGGACACGTTTCGGCGACAATGCTCAACGGATTGTTTGGTTGGTCAGCGGGTTTGGTCGGCGTTGCGCTGCTTTGGGCGGGAGTCTTCGTCTGGCGCAACGAGCTGTGGATGGATTCGCTTGAGGTTCGCTCAAAGTCTGTGCTGGCGCTTGCGGTGGTCGGCTTTTTCGTCTCGGGCGCGGGATTCGGCTACTGTATCTGGGGTAGGAGTGGTGGTGGATCGCTGGGCCTGAACGTCGGCGGCGCGTTGACCCGCTATTTCGGTCTCTGGGGTGCCGGCTCAATTCTGCTCGTATTTTTGATAACGTGCGCCGGTGTTGCCACCAAGCGTAGTTTTACCGACGTTATTCGCGGCATTTTCGCTTCAGCTTTGTACGTGCTCGGATTTCTTTTTGGCACGTTGCCGTTAATGCTATTCGGAGCGCTCCGGGTCGCGGGCGAATTCGGAAAAGCGATCGGAAAATTTGTGTATGTTGCGGTCACCGGCACCGAATATCCGACGAGAAACGACGAAGGCGAAGAGGACGAGGAAGTCGAAGTATTTCCGAAGCGGCGCGGAAGAAAGAAGGAAGGGCAGCTGGAAAAGAAGGCTTCTGTGTCTGAAGAGATCGAGGTCGAAACCGTCCCGGATCCAGTCGAGGAACGGTATTCCCATGTCGTTGTTAGCCGGCGTAAGCCTGAAAACGCAGCGAGTGAGCGAGAGAAGGCCCGTAAACAGAAGACCGCGGTACAGGAATCCGATGGCCCCGAAATGGAATTCAGCGAATATGTACGCCCTGATCTTGCCATCTTAACACGCGGTGAAGCCCACGTTGAAAGCGAGGATGACAGTGAGCTGCTTCACAAGTCTGGAATTATCGAAGCCAAGCTCAAAGATTTTGGCATCATGGGCCGGATTACGCAGGTGCACCCTGGCCCCGTCGTCACGCTCTTCGAGTTCGAGCCGGCCCCCGGCGTAAAAGTGGGCAAAATTACCTCGCTGCAAGATGATCTGGCGATGAGTCTTCGTGCCACGGCGATCCGCGTAATCGCGCCGATTCCTAAGAAGGGAACGGTGGGTATAGAGGTTCCCAATAAGCACCGCGAAATAGTGCGACTTCGGGATCTACTTGAGAGCGAGGTGCTCGCAAATGAAGAATCGAAGCTCGCCGTCCCTATCGGTAAAGACACCTATGGAGATCCAGTTGTTGCTGATATTGCTTCGATGCCACATCTGCTCGTCGCCGGAGCGACCGGTACTGGTAAATCGGTTTGCATCAATACGCTGCTTGTCAGTCTTCTATACCGCACCAGCCCCGCAGACTTGGGTCTGATATTGATCGACCCGAAGATCCTTGAGCTAAGCGTGTATGAAGGGATTCCGCACCTGCGTGTTCCCGTGGTTACGGATCCGCGCCAGGCAAAAGCCGTATTGCAGTGGGGCGTCAAGGAGATGGAGCGCCGCTACCGCATGATGCAAAAATTCGGTGTGCGCAATGTAGA
>CAYTAW010000195.1:5860-6835 GCA_964435675.1 uncultured Bdellovibrionales bacterium | reverse complement strand
CTATGGTTGTGTGATGGAAAAAACACCGGATCTGAGATCTGTAAATGAGGGCGCCCTGAGGGTGGATCTAGGTCAAGGAGATGTGGTTCAATAAGCGACGCACCGAGACGGATATGTGGGAATATAAATACGAGATTACTGCGGATCAGATTGAGCCGCGCTACAATCACCTTCATCACTCTGATGCGCTGCGCTTTCTTGAACGCGGGCGTCTCGATATGCTCAAAGAGATCGGGCACGCCACAGAGAGCCTTATGGCGAAGAACCTTTTTCTCGTAATCACCGAGATTCGAGTTAAGTATAAGAGGGAGCTCATAGCGGGTGAGATTTATGTCCAGTGCACTGAGGCGCGCATCGAAAGCCGTCTCATCGTCGTAGAGCAGCAAATCTTAACTGAGCAGCGAAAAACGGCCGTTTCCGCTGTGGTTTCTTCATGTTTTATTTCAGGCGATTCTCGCCGAATCGTATCGCCGCCCGAGTGGTTTGCTACCGCCTTCACGGATGCAGCTACTGCTTGAGTATTCAAAGACCTTGTGGCCAATCCGTTTTGTCTAGTTTTTTAAGATAATTAGCGAAAATATTATATTGCCACGTTGTTTGGGGCTTGATATATCTACCGACGATAATGTTTACTTAAAACGTTATTTCTTTAGGGTAATGCTGTTGTTTGGTGAATTGAGAGGTTTTTAATTTGCTGTAACAGTCGATCTCTGGATGTTAATTTAGGTGATTTAAAAACTCTGTTTTTTTAGTTAATAGGACCAACATGGTTAAGCGAGAAAAAGCAAATTATATGATTCAGTCGGTTTCTCACGCACTCGACGTGCTTGAGGAGTTATGCAAAGCCGCAGGCGAGATCGGCGTTACTGAATTGTCGAAGCGTCTTAAGCTTCATAAGAATAATGTATTCCGTCTTTTGGCAACGCTTGAACTTCGCGGCTATGTTGAGCAGAACGGTGAAACTGAAGATTATCG
>CAYTAW010000195.1:1291-5850 GCA_964435675.1 uncultured Bdellovibrionales bacterium | reverse complement strand
AGGCATACCTTGCGCAGAGCGGCCTTGTAGCCCGCGCAACCCCAATCTTACGCGCTCTTTCTGAGAAGATTGGAGAAACCGTAAGCTTAGCAACGCTTCAAAATGGACAAGTGCAGTTTCCTCTGAGTATCGATTCGAAGCGCCCTGTGCGTGTGCAGGCTCGCGTGGCCGTATCGCATACTGCTAAGCAGAGCGCGGTAGGCCGTCTTCTTACCGCGCAGCTTTCGGATGCGGTATTGAGTGAGATTCTTGCCGCAAATACTCCGCAAGATGCGGCAATTAAGAGTCAGTTAAATGAACTGCGCAGCTCGGGGCAAATTATTGACCGCGGCGCTGTTGAAGCGGATGTGGTTTCGATCAGCAAAGTTATTCGCGGACTTAAGGGTGAGGTGGTAGGAGCGATTGAAGTTCTTACTCCGCAATATCGTGCGAAGGTCGAAGATTTGATGCCAGCTATAGATGAAGCTGCTCAGGCGCTTTCGACAGCGCTCGGTTCAATTAAGACGGGACTCAGCTCTCAGATGGAGCGTGAGGTTGTTGCGCCGGCGCACATGTCGCTGGTTAAGTAGTCTCCCGGCCTGATTTAGAAAGCCCCGGCGCCAGTAGGCTTCGGGGCTTTTTTTTTCTCCGCGTTCTCGGAGTTCGCTGAAATATGCTCTCAAACCCATCCTAAATTCAATAGCGAAGTAGCGACGCGAATATGAATGGCTCAAAACAACCCTGTGCGCACCGTGTGGCGTATGCTTTAATTATTACACAATAATATTTCTAGGTGCCCTATGTCCGCGCTCGATACTGTATTTCCAATCTCTGATGATGATAACGCGTATCGGCTCGAGGCGCGAAAATTTACTCAAGATGAGATTCTTCCGGTAGCTCACGAGTATGACGAGAGTTCTAAGTTCCCCAAGGATATTCTTACTAAGGGGATGAGCATGGGATTGATGAATCTCTTGATTGATCCCGCCTACGGCGGGACGGGGCTTACGAGCTTTCAATCGTGTCTCGTCATTGAGGAGCTGGCAGCCGGATGCGGCGGTTTCGCGACGTCGATGGTCGCCAACGATCTCGCGCTGACTCCGATTGCCATTGGCGGTAATGAAGAGCAGAAAGTTACATTTCTAAAAGGGGTGATTGAGAAAAGGCAGTTCGCTTCGTTCTGTTTGAGTGAGCCGGGTGCAGGTTCAGATGCAGCGGGGATATCGCTCAGCGTGTCGAAAGATGGGGATAGCTATATCTTGAATGGTCAGAAGCAGTGGATTACGAATGGAGGCTATGCGAGTCAGTATACGGTTTTTGGCACTATAGATAAGAGCAAAAAGCATAAGGGGGTCTGCTGTTTCGCGGTCCCAGCCGATCTTCCAGGTATTACGAAAGGTAAGCACGAGAATAAATTGGGACAGCGATGTTCTAATACGGTGCCACTGAATTTTGATAATGTGAGGGTGCCCGCTGCCAATCTTATCGGTAAAGAGGGAGAAGGATTCAAAATCGCCATGAAGACGCTTGACGCTAGTAGGCCGCTTACCGCCGCAATTGCGGTTGGCATTGCGCGGGCGGCGTGCGACGCGGCAATTAAGTATGCCAAGGAGAGGAAACAGTTTGGTCAGGCGATATCGAACTTTCAGGGGATTCAATTCATGCTGGCCGATATGGCAACGAGCATTGAAGCCGGTCGACTACTTACGTTGAAATCGGCTTTGCTGCTAGATAGCGGCAAGAATGCATCGCTTGCGTCGAGTATGGCTAAGCGTTTTTCCGCTGATATGGCAATGGATGTTACCACCGACGCGGTACAGATCTTCGGCGGATACGGTTATACTAAAGAGTACCCAGTCGAGAAGCTGATGCGCGACGCTAAACTGATGCAGATCTACGAGGGCACCAGTCAGATACAACGTATAGTTATTGCGCGTGAGTTGCTCTCTTAAAGAGTGAGATCGGTCGCGCGTTTAGTAAGAAATTGTTTTTGGCGAAGTAGTCCTGGGAGCACTACGGCTAGGTCGCGCTCAAATTGAATCTCCGATCTGCCGAAGGCTTTTTTGAATGCGACGTCTTTTGCTAGTCCGGCGCGCAGCAACGAAAAAAACTTGCTAAATGATGCTACACCGTGACGCTCTAAAAGATACTTAGTGCTGAGCAGCGATTGCGCATAAGCCGGAGGGACCATTGGCGTCGGAAGCTTGGTGAATCCGCCTTGCAGCAGTTTTAGCGGCACCGGTTGGTTGTCCACGAGCCATTCGGATAGCGATTGTGTGAGTAGAGGGTTAATTTCTCCTTCGGCCCACTGCGCGAGTCCTTCGTCGAGCCAGCCCTGGCACTCGCCGTTGGTGAGCGCGTGTACGACGGCGTGTGTGTATTCGTGCCGGATTGAGCGCACTAAATTTTCTTGGTCGAGCCTGCCCTGTTTTGGCACCGGGATTACAATCTGTCCTTTGAAGAACATTGCGTTGGTCCAGCTCGGGGCGCCAGTTGAAAGGTAAAATGTTTCTTCTTCCATCAACCGAACCGTAAGTGAAATTTTAGGAATCGGCCCAAAAAGTGCACTATAACGACGGTGGGTTTCTTCGAGTGCGCTCATTAGCGAGTTGGCATCTTGACGCCATGCGTGCGGGGAAACCACAGTAAGTTCAGATCCGCCATCGAGACGCAGGCCGGCATATTCTACGCTTGCGAGGCTTCCGGTTCTGGTCTTATTGGCAAAGCGCGCGCGGGCGAGGTCGCCGAGGTTTTCGGCGTTAGTTAGGGTCAAAGGGTATGAAATAAGGAAGAGCGCCTGAAGAAGGCACGTAAGGCACTTTGCAAACTGGGATCGTCCTTGATTCCCATTCATTTTACACCCCAAATCGGACCGTTGTAACCAGCCCTAAAACCGTCAATAAGAGCGCTATGCTTTACTTTAAACAGCAAAGTAGGCATAATAATTGAGCTTTTTGCTCCTATATTTCTAATCGGCGTTTTACGCGGGGAACATAAGGAGATTCGTTTACGATTTACGCGGATTGAGCGGCATATGTCGGTGATAGCTAACCCACTAGAATTCGAGCGCGAACTTGTCGAGCTCGAGCGGAAATTGGAGCAGCTGAAGGATCAGGTTGTTAGCGGTGATGAGGCTGCCCGAAGTGAATACGCTTCGCTCGAAACCAAGGTCGCTAAGCGCCGCGACGAGGTGTACGGGAAGCTTACCCCCTATCAGCGCGTTCAGCTTTCCCGTCATTTCGACCGCCCATTCACTCTCGATTTTATTCGCTATATGTTTACCGACTTTGTTGAGTTGCACGGGGATCGTTTGTTTGGCGATGATCCGGCGATTGTCGGTGGACTTGCCCGGTTGGGTAATTTACCGATTATGGTGATCGGTCATCAGCGAGGGCGGACTACGGCCGAGCGATTGGAGCGCAACTTCGGCATGCCGCAGCCAGAAGGGTATCGGAAAGCGCTACGTCTTTTCCGCCTTGCCGAAAAATTCGAAATCCCGGTAATCACGTTGATCGATACACAAGGAGCGTTTCCGGGGCTTGAAGCTGAAGAGCGCGGTCAGGCCGAAGCGATTGCGCGTAATTTATCCGAGCTTGCCGAACTTACCGTTCCGGTTATTTGTACCGTGATTGGTGAGGGTGGCAGTGGCGGCGCTTTAGCGCTCGGCGTTGGCGATCGTGTGTTAATGCTAGAGAATGCTTGCTATTCGGTAATCACGCCCGAAGGATGCGCCTCGATACTTTGGCACTCGGAGAGCGATACGGCTCCTCAGCAAAAGGCTGCCCATGCGGCGGAAATGCTGCAACTGACAGCGCGCGACTTAAAGCGTCTTGGCGTCATTGATCAGGTAGTGCCAGAGCCTGTCGGGGGCGCGCACCGTAATCACAAAGAGGCGGCGGAAATGCTAAAGACTGTCCTACAGCAGGAGCTGCAGCAGCTCGCAAAATTGAATGTGGCTGAATTAGTAGAAGCGCGCTATCGAAAGTTCAGAGCGCTCGGACCCTTTACAGAACAGAATTAGTGGAGTAGGTAAGCGGAATGGCAAAAGATACAATTGAGATGCAGGGAGTGGTTAAGGAATGCTTCCCGAATACTACTTTCAAGGTCGTGTGCGATAACGGATACGAGCTACTTGCATATCTTGCCGGTAAGATGCGCCGCTTTTACATTCGCGTGCTACCGGGCGATCGTGTGATCGTTGAAATTTCACCCTACGATTTGACCAAGGGGCGGATTGTTAAACGAATTGCTGAAGTCGGTGGCCGTTCCGGCGGCGGGCAGTCGCAATCTTAAATCAGTCGAGCTTAATTCGGTCGAGTCCTAAACAGTTTTGATCTTATTTAGTTTCAGCCTTATTTTGATTCTATTTCACTCCGTTATCGTATTACGGAGCTATCGCATTACGGAGCGGTATTCTCAATTTTCAAACTGAATTAGCACTGTCCATCCGTCAGTCGAATCTCTTATTTGAAACAGCGCCCATAACGGCAAACCCTGTCGCGGTGCCGAATGCGCTACCCAACAGTATCCTTAGTTCATCCCCAGCTCTCTGAGTAACTGGTACGGATATATTCCCGTAT
>CAYTAW010000195.1:0-1281 GCA_964435675.1 uncultured Bdellovibrionales bacterium | reverse complement strand
GACCATCGCCCCAACGGCATCCGATCGCATAGCGGCCCACCGCCCAGACCTCTGAGAGAGCGGTAGATTCATCCGCCGAGTGCTCCACTATTTTCAGTGATGATTTCTTGCCAGTAAGCGGCTTGGCGTGTGTCGTGTCGCCACGCTGTTCTTTGCAAGAGGCGCAGGGGCAAGCCTGGCGCAACAGAGGCGAAGCTATTACTGACTTGACGCCGTCATTCCAGCTAAGTTCGAGTTGGGCGGGTGATATTCTACGTATTGAAGTTGGATAGCTCTCCATTCGTCAACAATAAGGCGCCGTCCCTCTATTATCAAGTTGTCCGATTGCAAATGCGCGCAATGTTTTGCTTCAGGTTTTTCATGGATTGTGTCGAAGATCGAGAAGCGCCGATGTCTATCGGATAGGGCAAGTTGTTGTTTTGACTTGCATAAAGTGAGCTGATCAGAGAAAGATAAGAGGCATGACTTCCACCAATAGCGTCTTCTCCATTGCTAAGTACCGTGTGATCGGAACTCTTGGCCGCGGAGCAATGGGGGTCGTGTACAAAGCACAGGATCCAGAGATCGGGCGAATCGTCGCGGTAAAAGTTTTGCGCTCGGTTGAAGGGGTCCCCGATTCGCAGCTGCAGTCCGCGTTTGAACAATTTAAGGTCGAGGCGCGTGCCGCCGGAAATCTTCGTCATCAAAATATCATTACCGTCTTCGAAGTTTCATCAGACGGGGCGAGTCCCTATATCGTTATGGATTACATCGATGGGCAGGGCTTGGATCAGGTCATCGCTCGTCAAGGAGCGCTGCGCATTGAACATGCGCTACAGATTTTAGGTCAGATTGCGGAGGGACTTGATTATGCCCACGAGCGCGGTGTCATTCACCGTGATATCAAGCCAAGTAATATTTTAGTTGACGCTAACGGCGGCGCATTTATCGTTGATTTCGGGGTAGCAAGCTATGGTCGATCGACGATTGATCCTGGAGGGCCGATCGTCGGGTCTCCTGGATATATGTCGCCGGAACAGATTCTCTCCAAGAGAATTGAAGCGTCGAGCGATATTTTCAGTTTTGCGATTCTTGCGTTTGAGATGCTTGCCGGCTCGAGGCCGTTCGACGGTGAGAACTTCAAAGAGGTGGTGAGTCAGATTCTCAACGCGCAACCCCGATCAATCGGCAGTTTACGCCCTGATTTTCCTGACGAGGTCGAGGCTGTCTTCGCAAAAGCGCTTGCAAAAAAACCAGCGGATCGATTTTCTTCCGCGCGTGAATTTATGATGGCCCTGATAC
>CAYTAW010000194.1:0-6851 GCA_964435675.1 uncultured Bdellovibrionales bacterium | reverse complement strand
CATCCGCTCCGTCCGCAATAACAGGGGATGCCGCCGGGAATCAAAATATTGTGCCCCCATTCGCCCGCAATTCCCTGAGCGCCGCCCACCGCTTTTTTATTGACGATTATGCCACCGCCGACGCCCGTGCCCATAATGATACCGAAGATTACCGGAAAATCGACACCGGCACCGAACATCGCTTCGGTTAACGCGAAGCAATTGGCGTCGTTTTGCAAATGCACCTGGACGTTAAGCGCTGAAGCGAGATCTTTGTCGAGTGGGCGTTGATTGAGACAGACGGTATTGCAATTTTTCATCGTGCCGCTCTGTGGATCGAGCGTACCCGGAGTGCTGAAGCCGATCGATGTGGGCGTTAGTCCCGATGCTTGCTTAAGTTTGTCAACAAGTTCAACGATGCGTCGGATAATGTGATCGTATCCCTGGTCCGCGTGCGTATCGTGCCGGATGCGGGCAAGCGGCTGGCGCGGGTTCGCGTGATCAAAAACCGCGCCTTCTATTTTTGTTCCGCCGAGGTCGATGCCCCAAAGAATAGTCATGCTAAATACTAATCATGAATCGCGGGGAGCGCGCCACCCCTTGCAATTGTCCGGAATTCTTGTCCGAATTGTGCCTCGGTCGGTGCGGTGGTTTTAGCGGGTGCAATTTCGTATACTTCGCCAGGAAAGTTATTTCATCGATGGAAAACCTAGTTTGTGCCCCGATAGGCGTAATCCACACTGGAAAGCGCGTTAAATTCGATACGCCTCATCAGCCGACGAGCGGCACCGAGGAGCGTAACACGATCGAATTGTTTGCCGGACATGGCTATGAAGAGGGGCTTCGCGATTTGGAGGGGTTCGAGCGAATCTGGCTAATCTGGTGGTTCGATCGTAATCAGAGCTGGCGTCCGATGGTATTGCCGCCGCGAGGATCCAGGCGTCGCGGGGTGTTTGCCACGAGATCCCCGCATCGTCCAAATCCTATTGGTATCACGTCGGTGCCGCTCATAGAGATCTCTGGACGCACGTTGATTATTGGTAATTGCGACCTGCTTGACCAAACTGCGATTCTGGATATCAAGCCGTACATTAGTGAAGTCGACGCCTTTACTAATCAGGGACAGGGATGGCTTGACGAAGTGCGCGATGAGTTCTCGAAGCCGAAAAAATTTGACGTGGCGCTTTCACCGCTTGCCCGCGACCAACGAGCGTGGCTCGAGTCGCGTTGGAAGATAACCTTCATGGAGAAGGTGATTGCGTTGCTCGAGCGCGATCCCTCGCCTAATAGAATTCGCCGCATTACTAAAGCGAAGCAGGGGATTTTCCGCCTCAGCAGCGGTGGATGGCGTGTGTACTTTTCGATCGATGGCGACGCTATCACCATCCATTCGCTCGCTCCTGGATTTCCTCACCGTCTCCTGGTCCAGGAGGGGTTTGAAGTCGTTCCGGACTATCAGGCGCAGCTCGATTTTGAGGCGCAGTGGCCGCAGCGGGCGGCAAGTTCCTGAATGCTCAAGATAAATAGCTGTTTGGACGATTTCTGGTAGCGGGGCCGGGCGCGCTCTTGTAATTGGTAGGGGAAGGTGATGCTGCGTTACGTTTTTGCCATATTCTTAATCTTCGCGAACTTCCCACCACGCGATCCGGGCCGGACCGTCCACGATTTTGCCGAATTAATTTCCTCCCAAAAAAAAGTTGAACTCTCGGCAATGGCTACCGAGATTCGCGCCAAAACGACTGCTGAGCTGGCGATTGTCACCGTCTCCTCTCTCTCTGGTGAAAACATTGATCGGTATGCGAACGGTCTCTTTAATACCTGGGGGCTGGGCGACGCGGAACGTAATAACGGCGTACTCTTTTTGATTGCGCCGCACGAGCGTCGGGCGCGCATTGAAGTGGGCCGCGGGTTGGAGCCGCTTCTCACGGATGCTCTGTGCGGCGAAATTCTCGACACGTACGTCATTCCCTATTTCAAAAAGGGAATGATGACTGATGGGATCGCGTCTGGAACGCGTGAGCTCTCAAGAATCTTAATTGCGCACCCAGATGCCGCGCGCGGCATCGCCGGTTCATCTCCGATATATGTGGCAACGCCGCGAAAAAATGCCCTATTTCTAACCTGGGTGGCCGGCGGTAGCGCCATACTTTTTGGCATTTGGTCGGTGATTAGTCGGCGCAGACGCGCGTACGGGTCGAGTTACTTCATGGTCGCGAGCATCGGCTTGCTTGGATTAACCGCATACGCGGCGTACGCGGTTTTTGGCCTGCCGCAAATTCTTCGTCCAACCGGCCAGCTTTTCATGAGTATTGTCGCCGCAATTGGCGCGCTGATTACAAACATCCGGGGGTTCTGGCGCTACGGATCGCGCCGCTGCAAGCAGTGTGGCACGCCGATGCAGTTACTCTCGGAAGTGGAGGATGATGCTAAGCTAACCGAAACGCAAAAGTTCGAAGAGTCTCTCGGCTCGGTCGATTATGACGTCTGGTTTTGCCCGGCATGCTTAAAAGCTGATGTTGAAACTTACATGGCCACTTTTTCCGCCTATGCACACTGTCCCAAGTGTAGCGCCCGCACGTATCGCGAGAAGTCGACAACTCTGCGCTATGCGACCGAGTATTCAACCGGGGAGCGAAGGGTCGATGGTGAGTGTCTTTCGTGTAAGCATACGGCCACCCGAAATGAGATAATCCCCAGGCGCGTGCGTAGTTCGTCCACGTCAAGCGGAGGCGGATTCAGCGGTGGGGGTTCCAGCGGGGGTGGAGGCTCTAGCGGAGGCGGGGGAGCATCGAGGGGATGGTAATCTGATGTATACAGGCACCGTTTTGGTTGTGGGCTCGCTCTATTTCCTCTGGTATTACCAGACGTTTAATTCATTGACCGCATTTCGTAACGCGGTCGAGCAGACCTGGTCGAATATCGATGTTGAGCTTCAGCGCCGCTTTGATTTAATCAATAATCTAGTTGCGGTGGTAAAAGGGTATGGCGAGTATGAGAAAGGCACCTACCTCGATGTGGTCGCGGCGCGAGCAGGCATGCATCAACAGGTCTCAGTTGAGGAGGCGGTTCAGATGCAACAGCAGATCACTTCAGCTGTATCGCGTCTATTTGCGCTGGCTGAATCATATCCGGATTTGAAGGCAGACCAGCAGTATCTTAAGCTGCAAAGTGAGCTTGCTGAAACGGAAAATCGGATTGCCGAGCGCCGCACGGCTTACAACAATACAGTTAACTTATATTTGAATAAGCGGCTCGAGTTTCCATCGAGCGTTATCGCTTCGGCGCATTCATTTGCCGAAAAGGCGTATTTCGATCTTCCCGATGAGCAAGCTAAAGAGTCGCTGAAGGTGAGTTTAAGATAAGTATGAATTCATTTTTGCTAAAATCGATTCTGGTGTTTTTTCTTCTGCTGGGAGCAGCCCATCTCGCCGATCAAAGGGCCGCCGCGCTCAGCGCATTTCAAGAGCTGCAAACGCTCGATTCAGCAATGAAAGAGATTGAAAATAAAGCGATCGTAATGATGGAAGAGCGGGCGCGCGCGAATGCCGAGGTGCAGGGATTAGCCGCCACGTACCGCAGCGCGGCGGCGCCCGAGCAGCGCCGGGAGGCTTTTTCGCGCTTTGCCCAGCGCATCGAAACGCAAGTGGTTGCAGCGCTTGACGGCGCAGATCAGCGGAATACGCGTACGATCGATGAGTTTTATGGAGCGTTGAATCGCCGCGCCGCTTTGGAAGAGCGCTATGATAAAGCGCGTAGCACATATAATGATATTCCCGAATTTGGGAAAACGCTTGCGGGTCTTCCGGCGCGCGTCGGCGGTTAGTTAGCTCGTTGTGCGCAGCAGCTGATGCAGTCCGCGGGTAACCTCATTCAGCAAGCGGCGCATCTCGTATCGTTCCGCCTTTGATCCTTTGCCGTCAGAATATTCGCGCAGGCTCAATCCGTTGCCGTTATTCATGGTGCGTGCGGCGGTATACAGCACGGCCAGAGACCTACGCGCGGCGTGCACATCACCAAGAAGTATTTCTGCGCTGCTCGGATCGTATGCAGCCGGGGCAGCGTCCGAATCGGGGCCTTTCGCTGAATTGAGCACTTCGACAAGGGCATTAAGCCGTTCAATGATCGGTGACGTTCCGCTTAGGGTCTGAAGGCGCTGCATCGAGGGGCGTAATGCGTCGAGCCCTTCGACTATCTCCTGTTGTAGCGACGCAGTGGATGTTACGCCTTCGACTGGCGATTCAGCTAAAAACGCGAGATGTTGAAGCTGATCGCCAAACGCCGAGAGTGCATCGAGTGCGCGTCCGAGATCTTCGGTCCCTCCGGGGAGACCCCGTCCCGCGAATAGGTGAAGGTTATCGCGAATATCGGGAAAAGCTGTAGTGTTCAACGAGCTGCTGTTCATGACGGAAGTGTGCCGAGAGGAAGGGTCAGCAGCCGTGCGTTCGCTAGTTGAGGGAATGGTGGTAGAGGGTAACGTCTGAACGGGTAAAGGATCTATCATATTGATTACCTCATCAATTTACCGACGTCGTAGAGATAACATTTGGGCGCCGAAAATTCTATTATAATCTCATTCGGATAATGTGCTTGTTCGGATCTGCAGCGCCTTGATAAAGTAAAGTCAGATGAATGAAACGCCTATAAGAAAAGGGAGAGTTCGCGGTTTGCCGGTGGAGCTCGTAACCGAGATGCGTCCGACGTGCCTCGAATGCCTTCGCCCCGAGGAGCACTGTCTTTGCGCACTCGTGCCCCGTTTTAGGGCACAGTGCAATGTTCTTATTCTGCAGCATCCTAATGAGCGAAAAAAATATCACGGCACTGCCCGAATGGTGACGGCGGCGATTGAGAACGCGCGCATCAGGCGCGGCCTCTATTTCCGCGAAGGCGAAATTGAGCGCATGCTGGCAAACCAAAATTCCTACATCATGTTTCCGGGGGGCGACTCAATTGACTGTGAGAACATTGAGCTCAGTTCAAGCGATACCGTTTTAGTAATTGATGGGACGTGGTCTGAGGCGGGGAAGGTTCTTACCCGAAATTCCGCGCTTGGTTCGCTGCCGCGAATCACGTTTCGCCGCCAGCTCGAATCGAAGTTTCGCATTCGCAAGCAGCCGAAAGCGCATTATCTCAGTACAATCGAGTGCGTCGCGCATCTGCTGCGCTTTAATGCGATGGCAAACGGCCTAACTCAACAGGTCGAGTACTGCGATCGCTTGCTTGGGGGCTTTGAGCGGATGGTCGAGCGACAGTTTGGGTATTTTCCGCGCCAACGGCTGAAGGTCGTCGAAGCGGCTTAAGAACTTAAAAGTACTATCGGTATCCGCGTCAGGCAGCAGTCGGTGCAAGCCTTCGGCCGAATTGGGATCGTCAGTCCGTTGTGGGCGCTGATGCTATGCTGAGGAGTCGAGCTTATGTCCCTGGAAGTTCGCGCAAACGCTTCGAGAGATGCGAGCGATCGGCTAGGCGACGCAGCCACGGACCCTGCTTGGTAAACTCAACGACGCTCAGTGAGCACACGGGGCAATCGAGGCGGAAGCGGAAACGGCCGACATCGATGCCGAGCAAATTAGCGATTGCGATACGGATCGTGGCTTTATGGGAAACAACGAGCACGTCGCCCGTCGTGTGTCTCTCTTTAATCTCGGTGATAACATGCATCGCGCGTTGCGCAATGGCGATGGCTGTTTCGCCACCTGTCGGTGGACACCAGGCAGGATCGGCGGTCCAGCGAATGTAGTCATCATGGTAGGCTTCATCCACTTCCTCAACGGTCTTTCCCTCCCACTCGCCGTATCGGATCTCTTTTAGATCATCGCGCAATTCGATGGTCAGTCCGCGATCGTTGGCAACCGCAGATGCGGTATCGACCGCGCGCTTTAAGGGGCTGGAATATATCGCCGCCCAAGGCGCGTCCTTGTAGGCATCCGCGAACGACTTCGCCATTTCGACGCCGTCGGGCGTCAGATCGGGGTTTAGTCCCGCTCCGCAAAAATGGTTTGCTCTCGAATGTTCGGTTTGCCCGTGACGAAGAAAAAATATTCGTGGAAAGCTCATAGTAAAAAGAACGCTACTACCGAAGACCTGCCTTGGCAATCAAATTCTAGTTCTCGTCGTTCGCAAGATTTTCCAATAAGCGGATAAGCGTCCGCACGCCGAAGCCAACGCCACCGGCGCGAATTACGCCTTCGGATGAGGAGGCAAAAGCCGGACCCGCGATGTCGAGATGCGCCCACGGTGTTTTATCTACAAATTCTTCGAGATAAAGCGCCGCGGTAACCGCACCGGCAGCCTTAAAAAGATTCTTATAATCGGCAACATCGCTATAAATTAACTTTCGGTATTCTTCAGCGAGCGGAAGACGCCAGAGAGGTTCGCCGGAGAGATCGCTTGCGTTTGAGAGTAGGCGAGCGACCTGATCGTCGTTACTGAAAATTCCTGCGTACTTCGGTCCGAGAGCGGCGGCGCACGCTCCCGTTAGCGTGGCGAGATCGATGATCATGTTTGGCTTCGCGCGCTGTGCCATGGTCAACGCGTCCGACAGAATCAAGCGGCCTTCGGCATCGGTGTTGAGGACTTCGACCGTTTTGCCGCAGAGGAGAGTAAAAACGTCGCCCGGCCGCATCGCCTGGCCATTGATCATGTTTTCGACAATCGGAATGTAGACGCTCACCGCTATTGGAAGCTTGAGCTTGGCGGCCGCACGCACCGCGCTCAGCACGGCCGCGCCACCCGACATGTCGCACTTCATCGTGTCCATCGTCGATTTGATTGAAAGGCCGCCGCAATCGAAGGTAACCGCTTTCCCGACCAACGCGATGTGTTTCGGTTTGCGCACGCCGCGTGGGGCGTACGTTATATGGGCGAGATAGGAT
>CAYTAW010000193.1:0-6865 GCA_964435675.1 uncultured Bdellovibrionales bacterium | reverse complement strand
CCCTTCGGATCTCTGCGTTTGGAAACTTCCAGCTTCCTCCTTCAACGCTGCCGATTCTCAAAAGAAGAAAATAATCCTTATCGGGAGTCGGATTTTTTATCTCTGCGTAGTTTTGCTCGCGGCGGAACATGCCGAGTTCACGGTCGGCAACATCTTTTAGTAAATCCCCCCAATCCAACTCCGCACGATCGATTACGAGCAGCATCGACTGAACTCTTCCTGACAAGCCACCGAATTCAATAATCCGCTCATAGTGACCGATCTGACGACGAAAAACGTCGACGACCATGTTACTCTGAGTACTCACAATCATATGGCCGCTGAGCACTAAACCTCTGGGAACTTTGTCTCCCTCCCAGGTCACGATGTACGCATCACTCTTTGGATCGCGCATAGCACGCTCCATAATTTGCCCCAAATAATGGTTAACCCGCAGGGCCGTCTCCAGCTGCTTTTCTGTGTAGTACGGCCCCAAAGATCTTAGCGCATCGATAAACTGACTGCTGTCAAAGTGCTCCATGCGTTCTTTCGGCTCAATGCGCAGCACACGCGCGCTAACAACCTCACGATGAGGCGAAAATTCATGGATCTCGTACTTGGCCATATCACCACGCTGCGCGCCGTGAATTTGACGAATTGATTCAGGGAGAACTACGAAGCGGTCACTTCCATAGGGTTGATCATAGGCTTGATAGGGTGGCACAAGCTTTTCTGCCAGAAACGCGCGATCAGAAAGATCTATCGGCATTAAATTGCGCTCGAGATATCCTACGGTGAGCGCCTTTTCGCGGTACTCATGGGTGACCACCGGATCGTACGTGCCGAGCCAAATCGGATCAAGACGGCGGCCCAAGACTCGCTCCATAACCCCTAGATCATAACCCGACTCTTCGAGAAATTTCGCGACGCTTTCCCCCTGCTTTTCCAGCTCGGTGGCTACGATCTCGGGGGAAATTTCTGCGCCCTGGCCTTGCTCGTGCAGCCGTGCGCGCGCTTTCCACCGAAGAAGACTCGCGCAATTATTTTCATGCGCATCAGCAAATACTTGGGCGTATGTACCTAAATCATCGACAGTGAGCCCCGGGGCCGAGAGGATATTAAATAGATACGATTGAGCCAGAGTACTCACCTCGCCCTGCGGGCGGCGCACGAGCAATGTCTTTAGCTCGTGCTCTAACTTTTCTGGTGGAAGCAGTTCGGTGCCAATCGAAGAACTTTCAAGAGGGCTGCGCCACTCCGTTACGGGCGTATTACCGGAATCTGGCTCAGGGGAAATGTGTGTCATAAAATATATCGCGGGGCTTATGACGAATCAAATTCCACCCAATTATCGCTAAAAAACAAACCTTAAGAAACATCAACACAACCATCTGGAATCGCTGAAAATCTCGGCATATCGAAACGCTACAGTTCATCGTACCTCGTTATACATTGAATTTTGGTATTCGAGATAGAATTGCCCACTCCTGCTTTGCCTGATAACTCCCGAGACAACATAGGTGCTTTCTGGCAATACGAAATCCTGAGCGGGGCTCTTGGGATCAAACCAGCGTCCTGTTAACTCCAATGTGCGACCATCGTACATATACAGATCGCTTGCATCACCGGGGTTAGTCGGGACGAGCTGATACCGTAATCCGAGAGATATATAAAGGTGGCCATATTTTCCGCCATCATACATCAGCTTCGAAGAATCGCTCGTGAGGATAGGTTTTGCATGGATGGCAATTTCCTTGCCATCCCATAATTCTTTATTGTTAATGACTTGCTGCGGTGTTGCCTGCGGACGCGATTCAATGAGCTTTTCTACATTAGTTTCCGCGCAGCCGGCGATACCGAGAAGCGCAAACGCCGTGAACGTAGCTTTGGTCAAATCCCAAAATGGATTAGGTACCCTCTCTACATTCGTTTCCATATGCACCCTCCCTCACCTGGCAACCACTCCTAGTATGCCGGAGATGAAGTAAAGTGTACGTATTGGGAGGCACGACGCGGGCCATAATCCCAGTTAACGTTGCAGTAGTTGACTCGGCCGTCCGCGAAAGACGGCGCACCACTTCGGCTCTTATTAAAGCGGGCAATATACTTTTTATTCTTGCTCGATTGATAAGATAGCAAAGTCAGCTCTGTCGCGATACTACTGGCGCGTCGATTTGATGCAAAAAGAGTGGGATGAGGATTTTGTAATTGAAAGATTATTGGAAGAGCGCGAAACGCTTGTGTGCGATGCGCTGCTCGATCAGCAGTTATTCGCCGAATCTAGGAACATCATCAAATATGAGGTTCTTTTTGGAATGAAGCTCCATCGCGAAGTCAAAGTAAGAGCGCTCCACCGCGACGAGCTGCGCGTACTGATGCGTAAAACACACCACTATGCACTTCAGTTCTACGATTGGGAAAAAGTACCAACTCAGAAAAAACTGTGAGATATACCGAAAAAAGACCTGCCCTGTATGTGCCTCGGAATTTAACGTTCGGACTACGGGGAAATTCGAACGTCGTACTTTCAATTGCAACCGCTGTCAGAAAAGGCGGCATATAACGGCAAAATCGTCCGCGGCTATTCGCAAAAATATTTGGGATTTACCTGCGCATGTTAAAGAGAAACGATGCCTCGTAGCAACTACCGCGCCTTCGCGCTCCGCCGAACGCAAACAGTGAGCACTCACCCTTTCTTCAAACGGCGAACGCGTCTTCTACAAAAGCAGGAAGTCGCATGATCATTGACTATGCCAACCGCCTGCATCCATGCGTATACAATCGTCGGCCCGACAAATTTAAATCCGCGACGCTTTAATTCCTTAGAAACGTGGCGGGACACTGCGGTCTGCGCGGGAACGTTTTTACCATCGCCGGTAATGACTTTGCCCTTGGTGAATGACCAGCATAATTCAGCGAAGTTTTCTCCCCTGGCTGCCATTTCACAGTAAATTTGCGCTGATCGTATTGTCGCTTCAATCTTCGCGCGCGATCGAATTATGCCCGGGTCGTTCATCAAGCGCTTGATATCGCGCGCCGTAAACTGCGCCACCTTCTTCGGATTGAAGCGCGCAAAGGCTTTCCGCAGCGCCGGGCGCTTGCGCAGCACCACTATCCAGGCAAGCCCGGCCTGAAATCCTTCGAGCACTAGCATTTCCCAGAGCATGCGCGAATCATGGAGCGGAATGCCCCACTCTCTGTCATGATAACGCCGCATGAGCGGATCGTTATCCGCCCACGCACATCGTGTATTAGCGCGATTTTTATTCATGAAGTCGTCTCGCCCGATGCGCATCCCCGATTACCCAGGGCAACCGAATAGCACCAGAAATTTAGTCTTCGAACAGCATCCTTTGTGAATCGCCATCCGGATCGTCAAATTGCCGCCGTTTGACGCACCATATATATCCGGCAAGGCCGGCAAATGCCAATAGGAGCGAGAGAGGAAGTAGCACAAATATAATTCTCATAATGCGCCATGTCGCCCGAAAGGTCGGTATAGAAGTGACAATCCGATGACCGAGAGCGAGCTCGTTGGCATCAAAAATGCCGCAATCAGTGGATTCATCCATCCGGCAATTGCCAAGGCCGCGGCTGAAAGATTGTACAGCACCGAAATGCCCAAACTAAAAAGTACCACACGCCGGGTGCGGGCGGCCGCTTCTAGCAATTCCAACAACCTATCTAACGAACCGCTAGTAAGAACGACATCTGCAGCCTCAACCGTGGCCTCCAACCCGCCCGCCAGGGCGATGCCGATATCAGCGGCTTGCAGAGCGAGCACATCATTCACTCCGTCTCCCACGAACATTGATCGCTCATCGCTTCGCGAAATATAGTGCGCTTTTTGCTGCGGCGTTAACGACCCGTGGTAGCTGATTCCAGCGTCGGCAAATACCCGTACCGTTTCATTACGATCCCCCGATAAAATAGTGACCTTTCGGCCCGATCGAACCAAACTTTTAAGCGTAGAGGACGCGCTTGGTTTTATTTTGTCTCCGAATTCGAAACGCGCAACTAATTCGCCGTCTCGACTGAAATTCACCACAGTATTTACAATACGGGGCTCGAGCAGTTCTCCGCCAGCCCATCCCGGCGATCCTAAACGCCACAAATGACCATCGCGCTCCAATTCGACGCCACGACCCGCATAGTGCCTGCTGAGCAGCGGATCCAGAGCAGTAATGCCGTATGCAGAGCGCAGCGCGCGGGAAACTGGGTGCAGCGGCTGAAGTGAAGTAAGGGCCGCCAGGACAGTAATGGCCTCTTGCAAATCGCCGAAAAACCACGCTTCCTTATTCACCGTAAATCGTCCCTCGGTCAACGTTCCTGTCTTATCAAGAAACACATGTCGTATCCCAACCATATCTTCCAAAACTCGTTTGGACTTGATCAGAATTCCCCGCTTAGCGGCCGCGCCAATTGTCAAACCATACAGTGTCGGCACCGAGAAGGCCAAAGCGCATGGGCACGTAACGATGAGTAAAGTAAAAAGCGCCTCGACCGCCTCACTAAAATCAGATCGGTGCACCAGGAAGGTAATAAGCGCTGCCGCTCCCAATGCCGCCAAGTATCCTCGCCCCACCAGATCCGTGAAGCGATCGAGAAAACCTTTTTCACTGCTGTTTCCCCGTAACTCTTTGAGAAGTTTTCCG
Organism: uncultured Bdellovibrionales bacterium; assembly: GCA_964435675.1. Lineage (GTDB taxonomy): Bacteria > Bdellovibrionota_C > UBA2361 > UBA2361 > CAYTAW01 > CAYTAW01. The sequence goes on along the minus strand of CAYTAW010000193.1, from coordinate 2,231 downwards.
ACGCGCGTCGAATCGCCGATACTGCTTACCCGGATAACGATCTCCGAAGTCAGATTCATCGAGCCAGCGGGTATTGCGGCGCCTGGACTTACAGGTGTGGGGGTAGCTTCACCGGTTAAAATGGAACAGTCTAACGAGCTCATCCCCTCGACAAGGGTGCCATCGGCTGGAATTCTCTCTCCAGCCCCTATCAATACCAGATCGCCAACAACCAAATCTTCTATGCGAGACACGTGCCGATCGGCGCCGGAAAGAATCGTGACCTTCGCGGGCAAGAGCGACCAACCAATTCGCGCGCCGCGCCGGGCGCGGCCAAGAGCTTCCTCCTGAATTTTGCGGCTAATCAGTAATAAGAAAACAAGAACACAGACCGAGTCAAAATACACAAACGGTCGGCCGGCGATTGTATTGGCGGCACTTAATATAAAGGCAGCGAAGATGGCGATGGTAAGCGGCAGCTCAATGTGAACACGTCGCGACCGCAGGGCGCGGAGCGCGTGCTCATAGAGTGGAAGTCCCGCCCAAAAAACCACGGGGACAGTAAGAAAGAAACTTACCCAGCGGAAAATTCCCGCCATCTCCGGATCGATACCGGTAAACAAGCCTTCGAAGAGCGAAACCGCCAACATCATGGTATTCATGGCGGCAAAACCAGCGACCCCAATGCGCAATAAATCACCACTGCCGGCTGACTTTCCTATTTCCCGCCCGCTCGGCGAGCGTGGGGGATACCCCAACTTAATGAGCATGCGCACCATAGTCTGAAGGGAGAGTTCCGCGGGGCGGAACCAGACGACTAGCTCGCCAGTCGACGCGTTCAGTGAGCTTCGAATGACACCCGGCTGAATATCGGGCAATTTCTCGAGTAGCCATAGGCATCCGGCGCAATGGATACCCGTTAGCTCAAACGTAAATTCCGCGGTCGGCTCCTGACCGAGATTAATAGTGCTAAATTCAGCGCACACGGAGTCGGTGTCACAGAGCGGTATCGGGGCAAGATTATTCGGGTCGCGCCACTTGTAATAATCGGTCAATCCGAGATCGGTGAGCGTTGTATATACGGCCCGACAGCCACTGCAGCAAAATTCCCCCTCAGAGAGCAAGCCGCAGTGTCGGCACCGTTCTTGCTGGGTACTTGAGCGGACGTCGACGGTAGACCCCGGTGATGGCTCGGACGGCAAAGGATCAATATGATTAGCAGCAAATTCATTCATTATAGTACCCGCATCTCAAAGCCTTGGGTGTTGTCAAAGAAACCCATTCTTGAACGTGAACTTAGAAGATCCGGAGCAATTTGCTTGCCATGTCCGGACTAACCTCAGCGGCATTAGCATCCATACTCTTGGCCAGCCTCTTGGGCAGCCCCCATTGCGCAGCAATGTGCGGCGGTTTTGCCGCGCTTGTCGGCGGGAGCTCTGAAAAACGCATTTCCGCCCGAATAATTAGCTATCATGCCGGCCGGTTAGTCGCATACCTCATTGCGGGCGCAGGGGCATCATCACTATCCGCGGTAACCGAACCCGTTTGGATCGGGACAGGATTGGTCATTATTGGATTGGCATCCCTTGCAACAGTACGCGCAATTCCGCAGTCACTACACCGCGCGATGACCGTCGGATATAGAAAGATAATCGCATGGGTTCCGCGAAATTCACCGGCATTTCCTCTCGCCGTTGGGTTAGGGTCCGCGTTCCTTCCCTGCGGCTGGCTGTACGTCTATGTAGCCCTTGCCGCCGCGAATAAATCACCGTTTCTAACGATGACGCTATTCTGGGCAGGAACTATTCCGATTCTGACCGCATGGTCTGCCGCATCAGGCTGGGCGCTCTTGAGATTCGGGAGGTATTTCCCCTCCTGTCGCGCCGCTTTACTAATCTGCGCCGGAATTTTTTCGATTGTTCAACATACTCACATAACAAGCTCACCCTCCCCGTCGTGCGGCCATCACGTCCATGCTGAATGATGGCACGCGCGTTGCTAATTAGGTGTATGGGTACAAAGCAAGGTCTGCTTTGGTAAATACGCCTTAGAGAGGTGTTAACACTGGGGGTTTACACAGTTAACGATTAACACTTCGTTAATACAAACGGCTCAAATAATGTCCGCAAATTCGCAAACAGTAGAACATTTCAGATACGACAATCGAACCGTACGCCAGTTCGTTATTGCAACGTTACTTTGGGGCGTCATCGGCATGCTGGTGGGAGTGCTGATCGCATTTCAACTCGCAT
>CAYTAW010000192.1:5877-6903 GCA_964435675.1 uncultured Bdellovibrionales bacterium | reverse complement strand
GGGGTGGACCAGTGGGCGGCCGGTTGGGGATTAGGGGGGTTAACGTCCTAGGCCGGCGAGGGCCGAGGTTAGGGTTGCCTGCTGTTGGTTGAGGGTCCCGATTACGCCCTCCAGGCGGGCGTACCTAGCTCGTAAAGTGTCTTCCTGGCGCGCTATCGAAGCCTCTGCTTCCGAGATGCGCTTATTGAGGTCGGCCACCTGCTCCTTATTGCCATTAATGATGTTGTCGAATAGCCCATTGAAACGAGTGTAAATGTCGATCGTGCCGCCGGTGAGCGACGCGTCGTCGGCAAAATTAAGCAAGATGCTGTTCGCAGAGCTCGATTCCGATGCCACGGCCGACTGGAAAGTGTCAGAGTTGAATTTTAGCGTTCCGTCGCGTTGAGTTTCGAAGCCCAGGTCTGCCATCACGTTGACAGCGGTCCCCGCGTCCGCCGCGGCGGATGCGATGTTACTGCGCAACTGCGAGAGGAAATTATCGTCCACGCGCTGTGTCGAGAGCGGCGAGAATACATTCGTTACATTCTGCCCATCTTCCTGACGCGTAATTTGATTATTCTCGGCGATAAATTTGACGACATCGTTGTACGCATCAACCCAATCCTGAATTTTTCCGGCAGTTGCTGCGGAGTCGTCGGCGATGGTTACCGTTGACGTGCCGAGCGCGTTTACGTTGAGTGTGACGCCGCCAATTACGTCGCTAATCGCATTTGACGATCGCGTAATCGTGCCCGTTATACCACTCATCGAAATAATTGCATCCGTCGCCTGAGAAAGCGTATTTGCAGCAAAAGCTGGTGCGATTTCTCCGCCGACATAGTTGAGCGTAATTTGCCCCTCGGCAAGCCCTTCATTGGTGCTATTAATGACAATTGCATACGACGGGACTGATTTTCACGGATGGCAGTTTCAGACCCATGGGTGTGTATCCTCGAACGGGAAGTTGCGGCGTACCTGCATGCGGCTAGAAGGGCAGGCTGATGGGGAAGCCGATGGGCATGCGATCGATGCTGACGCCCATTTCCT
>CAYTAW010000192.1:0-5867 GCA_964435675.1 uncultured Bdellovibrionales bacterium | reverse complement strand
GCATACGACGGGCTGGCGGTTGTGCCGACGTTTACGGCCGACGCTGTTGCTCGTGATCCTGCGGCTGCGGAGGCAGTATTGAAGGAGGTGACGAAATCCGAAACCGTCGTCGAGTCGGTCATCGTCACTTTTATAGTCCTAGGATCGGACGAGCCAAGTGTAAATGAGACGGTACGGTCCGGATCGGCCGTGGCGCCGTTAGAGATCGTCGAATCGATCACCGAGTCCGTGCTCGAAAAGCGATCATTAAAAGAAAACGTTCCGTTTTTCGCCTTTTGAGAGACGGTCACGGAGTACGTGCCGTTCTGAGCGGATTTTGAGGCGGTTGCGGTTAGAATGGTTTCATCAGACGACGTGCCCTGTTTTGAGAGTGCGCCTCCTGCAAGTGAAGAAAAGTCACGCAACTGGCTGCGTAAATCGTCAAGTTTCGATTTTAATTCACTGAGGGCGTCGCTCGTGTCGTTCAGCTTGGTAATCTTTTCTTGATTGGGCTGAACTCGCTGCGTGCGCGCAGCGTCGGAAAGTGATTTAATAAGCGCGTCGGTATCGATTCCTGAGGCGATACCGGAAAAACTGATGGTTGACATAGGTGACCGTCAAAAAAACAAAGAGTGCCGTCAGTAGTGCATAGAGCAATCTTGGGGCCAGCTGCCCTAATTGCTAGTGTGCTGGAATCGCAGAGATTTTTTGTTCGCGCAAAATTGTGTGATGGTAATATTTGCCGTATCCAGTTTCCGACCTCTTTATTTAAGGCTGTTTTTCAAAGATCGAACTATATGGGCGTATCAATAAAATTTTTAGGCGCATCTGGCACTGTTACCGGTTCCAAGTACCTGGTTCAGGCAGGCAGCACGAGGATATTGGTTGACGCGGGAATTTTTCAAGGTGATCGTCGCTGGCGTGAAGAGAACTGGTCGCCCCCATTCACCGATATGGATTCTATCGATGCGGTGCTACTGACTCACGCCCATATCGATCACACTGGAATGCTGCCCCGTTTTTATCAACAGGGTCTGCGCTGCCCAATATATTGTTCCCGTGCAACACACGGACTTTCCCAGCTGCTCCTTCCCGATTCCGGGCGGCTGCAAGAGGAAGAAGCCCAGTATCGTGCGGAGCGCAGCCGTTCGCGGCATAATCCGGTGCTGCCGCTATATACCGAAGATGACGCGCGCAACGTCCTGACTCAATTTCGCGACGTTCCTTTTTCGCAACGTATGACGATTCTCGACGGCGTGCACGCAACCTGGCGACGGATGGGACACATTCTGGGCGCTGCTTCAATTGTTTTAGAAATCGGTAATCGCGTGATCACATTCTCTGGCGACATCGGTCGCTACGGAGTCCCCATATTAAAAGATCCAGAACCAGCTCCGTTCGGAGACTTGCTTCTGATCGAGTCTACGTATGGTGATAGTGAGCACGCCGAGGTTGATCCCGAGAAGGCGCTCGGTGAAGTCGTTAACCGCACCATCGAACGCCGGGGTGTGTTGGTTATCCCTAGTTTCGCCGTCGGCCGAGCCCAGTCACTGCTATACTATTTTCGTGCGCTTAAAGAGCGCCGTGCTATTCCCGATATTCCGGTAGTGGTCGATTCCCCGATGGCTTCTGACGCTACCGCGCTTTACAGCGCGAGCATCGAAGATTATGACGAAGCAGCGCTGGGAATTGTTTCCAGAGGCAAACATCCATTTTCAGTTTCGAAACTTGGATTCACTCGTGATCGCAACGAGTCAATCCGATTGAATTCTATCAAAGAGCCGATGGTTATTATTTCTGCCAGCGGCATGCTTTCTGGAGGTCGTATTCTGCATCACTTGAAACACCGAATTTCAGATGCGCGCAACACCATCTTGTTTGTGGGCCATCAGCCCGAGGGCGGACGCGGCGATTGGCTATTAAAAGGTGAAAAGACGATGCGAATTTTGGGGGAAGATGTGTCTGTGCGAGCTGAGATAGCGCTGATCGGCGCCTTGAGCGCTCACGGTGATCGCGGAGATTTGCTGCGCTGGTGCCGAGAATCCCAAGGCATGCCGAGCCGTGTTGCCGTGGTACACGGCGAGCCCGAAGTTGCTCAGCGCTTCGTAAAAACCCTGAATAATGAGTTTTCTTGGAGCGCATTCGCCGCACAATATCGGCAAGAGATTGAGATTTAAGGCTTTTTCACATGCGACATTCTCGCCCATGGCGAGCATACCTATGAGAAGTCGTATAGGATCGGTGCGGAGGCCCGAATGATCGCAGTCGCAGTCAATGATGGTCACCTGCCAACGCTAGACTCTGCGAGCTTCGGTAGCGTTAGCGCGGCTCACCGCGCGCCGCAATTAGAAAAAATCAATCCGATCGCATATTACCACGAGTTCCGCGATCGTTTTCCCGAGGAGGTCTGGTATTTTAAAGTCGTAGGAATAGATCCAACCAAGCCAGAGGCTATCCTTAATCCCTATACGCTGAGAATTTCCGAAGACAGATTCACCAATATTGGTGAGCACTGCATAGCTGTCGCGGTATGTGCGTCACGAATTACGGCGGCCCTGGTAGAAAAGGGGGTTATTGATGCCGAAACCGCGGACCGTATCGTTGCGCGCGCGTTAATTCACGATTTGAATAAACCATTCGAAATTATGCGCCGGGAAGCCAAAAAGGCCTGCCTGGCAGCTGATGTGTATTCCGTTGCTGCATACGAGAAGGTGCTTGACCTTCTTGCGCGTACTGGCTACGCCGCCAAGCATGTCGACTACATTAGGCGCTCAGGGTCGGAGACGGGCCATAATAGCCTCGCGCAATTCTTGCGGGTGGGCTCACGCGGAGAGGTTCAGCTTGTCAGCGATAATCTCGCTGACAAAATAGTGCATATTGCCGATGATATGACCTTTACCAGTCGGCCTGACGCGCACGGAGAATGGGTTACGCATTTTCTTACCTGCGGTGAGCGTATGACGGCATCTCAGTTTAAAGAACACTATCCGTTCTTGTGGAGTGAGGGCCTCATGATCAACAAAAGCGGCTTAATCGTTCCGTATCAAGTTGAAAGTGAAATTACGCCTCCGGCGCAGCGAATCGGAAATTATGCGGCGCTGCAGCTCGGAGTCGCTAGCGCGATTTGCGCGGAGATAAAGGAATATGTTGCGCCTGATGATTCCCGCGACGCCGATCAATTTATCCGTGATCTCGTTAATACGACGCGCCCGCTTCAATAATTGAATTCAAGCGTCATACCGTCGAAACAAAGCGCGGCCGACTTCGGAAGCTTGGCCGAGTCAATCGTATAATCAATCGAATGACTCATGTGAGTGAGAAATACTTTGCCGGCATTTAACTCGGCCGCCTCGGCCAATGCCTCGTCAATAGTCAAATGGGTGCTGTGGTCGCGATGACGCAAGCCGTCCAAAATCAAGGTGTCGATACCGGTGAGCAGTGACTTCGTTTTCGCCGGAAGAACCTTGCAATCCGTGGCATACGCAAAATTGCCGATCTTTAGGCCGGCGACATTGGTATTTCCGTGTAAAAGAAGAAACGGCTCGATACGTAGACCGAAAAGTTCAAAACTTTCATAGTAATCGATTTCGTTCAGCGTCAGCTCCGACACCAGCCCGCCCATGTAATTTGGATCGCGGTCGAAGACATAATGAAAAACCCGGCGGATTTGTTCGAGTGTTTCTCTAGTTCCATAGCATGGTATCGAACCACCCTGCTTAAAATTAAAGGGGCGCAAATCGTCGATGCCCAAAATATGATCGGCGTGCGAGTGCGTAAAGATGACTGCGTCGACGTGCTGAATGTTGGCGCGCAGTGCTTGCGCGCGAAGGTCTGGGCCGGCATCGACTAAAATATTTTTGCCGCTATATTGAATGAGTAGAGAGCAGCGCAACCGCCTATTCTTTTCGTCGGGCGAGTTACAAACGTCACATGCGCAGCCGGGCATAGGGACGCCGGTCGAGGTCCCGCATCCGAGTACGGTTATTCTAAGCAGAGATTGCGCAGGCATAAGCGGTATCGTGCCCGATATGATGCCATTTGAAAATGGCTAATTCCCACGCTATTTCGCTGTCCGGTAAATTACTTTACCCTTGAAATGGCTTGGTTTACTATGGAGCAGCCAAGGAGACTCACGTATGGAAGAAGAAACAAAGGGCTTCAAAGTTCTCGACAAACGGCGCGTTGACGAGCAAGGCGAAGATCGGAATAACGATGGTGCGTCGAGCGGCGCTGCCGAGAACAGAAAGAAGGACGAACCGGTCAAGTCAGCCGTGTCGTCGAGCGAGGACGTCGAAGTTCGTGAAGATGTGCGTGAAATAAATTTCAGCTCTTTTATCATGTCGCTCGCCACGCAGGCGCTGATGCAGCTCGGTCAAGTGAAGCCGCCACCGGGCGTCGATCTCGCGGTCGACCATGCCGCGGCGCGTCAAACGATCGATATTATCGGAATGCTCGGCGAAAAGACCAAAGGAAATCTCGATAAGGATGAACAGCAGCTTGTCGACGATATTCTTAACAGCCTTCGCTTCCAGTTCGTGCAGAGAGTAAAGAAATAGCGATGTCGTTTCTTTTCCCGTTTTTGCCCCTACCGGTGCGCAATTTTTTCGTGCGCCGCGCCGTTGGTTTTTTTATCGCGCTCTTTCTTCTTTTATCAACAAATCTTTCGGCGGAGACGCTGCTGCAAAACGGCGAGCCAAAGATCGAATCGGAAGCGCGCGAAGTTGAAGCCTTCTACAAAAAGCAGTTTTTGCCGAAGCTGGTTGAGCAGCTTAGTCCCACGGTCGTTAATATCGCGGCTGAAGCGAGCAGCGATTTAAAGAACGATAAAAACGTTCAGAAAGATAAGGATTCTTCAGAGAATCCGGCGAACCCGTTTCGTGCCGCCGGTTCGGGATTCATCGTGCGTAGCGACGGATATATCGTCACTTGCGCGCATGTGATCGACAAAGCTGAGCGTGTAATCGTTCGTCTGTTGGATGACAAAGAGGAGTATCCCGCACAGGTGATTGGGCGCGATCCGAAGACTGATTTGGCGCTGATAAAAATCAAGAGCGATAAACCGCTTCCTACGGTGTACGTCGGTGATTCTGACGCGGTGCAAGTCGGTGAATGGGTAGTGGCAATCGGCAATCAATTTCAGCTCGGTCAAACGGTGACCACTGGTATTGTTTCGGCAAAGGCGCGCAAGGTGCCAACGCGTGGAAGCCCGTATGATTCTTTCATTCAAACGGACGCGTCGATTAATCCCGGCAGCTCCGGCGGGCCGCTCTTTAATGCACGCGGGCAAGTCGTCGGCGTAAATAGCGCAATTTTTAGTCCGGGCCAGGGACAGCTGAGCGGCGTTGGCTTTAATATCGGCATCGGCTTCGCGGTCCCAATCAATCTTCTGAAGCAGATAATCGGAGAACTCCAGAGTAAAGGGTCGGTGACTCGCGGAATGCTTGGTGTCCGTATTCAGCCAGTAGATAAAGATATTCAAAAAATTCTGAAACTTCCTACCATCAATGGCGCTTTGGTTACCGAAATTATGGAAGGATCGCCCGCAGCTCGCGCCGGCATCAAGCGCCGCGATGTAATCACCCAGTTCGATTCGACGCCGATTACTGACTTTGATCAGCTGCCGCTGTTTGTGGCGAATGCCCGCATCGGCAGCCAAATCTCGCTTACGGTTATTAGAAAGGGCAAAGTTATCACGGTGCCCGCTGAACTGTCCGATTTTAGCGGCGAAGCTTCCGTCCGCCGTCCATTCCCGTCCGAATCCGTAAATCAAGTCGGTATCGGCGTCGAAGAATTGACAGAGGTGCAGGCCAAAGCGCTCAGTTTAGACGGTCCTGGCGGGATTTTCGTCCGAATTCTGGTTCCCGGATCGCCGGCTGATAAGGCAGGAA
>CAYTAW010000191.1:3714-6950 GCA_964435675.1 uncultured Bdellovibrionales bacterium | reverse complement strand
GTCACGGGCCAGAGCCAGAAACTCGTCGAAAGAGATATTTGCAATTAAACGAAGAGCGCTGCTTTCTGGGAAAATTCCCTGCAGACTCGTCTCGCTCATCGCCCCGTCAATGGGCGCTCGCGAAGCCGGCGAAGTTGGTGGTGATAGCATGGGCAATGAACAACTGCTGGATCTGCGCCACGTCATGCAGATCCTAAGGCTATGTTATATCAGGGCTACAGGAAGAATTGTACAAAAAAAAATTCTCCAACCAAGTGGAAATTCACTGCGACGGTCAGAGCAAAAAACCGAACACGAATATTGAAAAGCTGCGCCTTAAAAATCATCGGCAGATGAGAACGACACCGATTTGCCCGGCAATTGCGTTATAGAAGACAAGACTTTGTGGTATAACGGCGCTTGTTTATTTTTGCAATAAATTCAACAGGATAGCTATCGTGCGTGATTTGCCTTCCCCACTGCTATGCAGTAGAATGACTTTCCGACTTCGCCAAGGAGATTTCATGTCAAAGCAAAAAAATTCCCCGTTAACTAGCGACGCTTTCATACATCAGATTAATGTTCTGCGCGCACTCTCAAATCAACGCTCGATCAGCTCAGAGCCTCGCGCGCTTCAGATTGAAGAGATCTCCGAACTCTCGGGTGTCCGCGACGAGAAAGAAATTCAACGTTATCTCTTTATACTTGAGGGTCAAAAGCTCGTTTCGCCACAGCCTGAAGGCGACTTCACTTCGAAGATGTGGATCATTACACGCGACGGACAACGCGTCGTTAAGCGTGCCCAGCTTGCGGCAGCGGCTTAATTCGACCACTTCATAAGACCCACTCGCTACAGGATTAAGAAGACGTTTAAGGCGCCTTTTGAGTTCGTCTACGCGCAATCAAAGTCAGCGCGACAAAGCTTACGTTCGAAACAATGAGCGTGCAGGGATAGAGCGCAGTGAGCAGGCTCCGCTCTTCGAGAGCAATGATCGAAAGCATATGCCGCAGAGCGGTAAGCGCAAATGTCGATACCGTTTCTTGATTTGGCTTATGCCACGCTTTACGAATAGTCGGAAACATCGCGCTAAAATCGGCGAATGAAACGGTAATTACCGCAAAAAGGGGTTGTTCAGAGAATTTCCATACGATGATTGCGATTAGTGCCGCGGCCAAACAAAAAATATCGAGTGCCCGAATATCACTTTTGCCGCGCCTAAACCCGAATGCCGCGACCGAAAACGCGCAGAGCGCGCCGATGCCAGTCGGCCAAGCGCCGGCTCCACCATGCCCGATCCATTGACCTACGAATGCTATCGACGCAAAAAGCCCCCAGACGAACCAGCTCACCGCGTGCGGCACTGTGCCGTGAAAAAGGATTCCACGGAAATAGAGAAGGTAACTGAGTACGGTTAATACCGACGCCGCGATTCCGAAAAGTTCATTCATTAGATACCCCTGACTATCGGTGAGACGTTATCATATCGAACTCGCGCGCCGAAACCGAAAAGATGGCGCGTTGCAGTTTGACCCACTTCTCGCTACGTTTACGTTCATGGATACGCAGCCCATCAATCTGAGAACATTCGACGGCTCCCGGTCGCAGGGAACGATAACTATTCGCCAATTTTCGAAACAAGAGATCCTCAAACGAACTGTCCTGCGCACAGGATCATACGCCGCAGTAACGTTAATTTTTCTACCGATCCCGATTGTGCACCTCTTTGTCGTGCCGCTGGGAATTATTCTCACGGTGCGCAGCGCTCTTACGACTAGAAAAATTACGGCGATGATTGAGTCGGGCACAGCCCCGTGCCCCGCGTGCAAGAAGGATGTTTCAATATTTAAGCGGCCGTTGAAGCTTCCGTTTCGGGAAGTTTGTGAAAATTGCCATAGACAAATATTTGTGGAATCTGGAGTTTGACCTACTGCGTGGGCGTTCGTGGCAGGCCCCCGCAGTCGACGGACCGCAATCAGCGGTCGGCATTCCGCCGATTTTCTTCATCCGTATAAACGGGCGCTGCCCAATTTCCTCGTCAACTAAGAAGGAGCTGCTTACCGACTGCGGGAACCAATCACCGCTCATCCTTGACCGCAATCTTCCTCTGGGTTGATGTAACACTCGGCGCAATCGCCAACTCGACCAAAAATTTGGTGCCGCGCGGCTGATTGTCGTAGACGCGGATACTGCCTTGATGGTCGTTGACGATAGTGGTGACGATTGCCAACCCGATACCAGTGCCACTTTTCTTAGTGGTAAAATAAGGGTCGAAAATCCGGCCTTTTGCGGAATCCGGGATTCCAACGCCATTATCGTTGATTTCGATCAGCGCTGCGCGCTGTTTGCGATCATAATTTGTTTTGAGCACGATTCGGCCGCCTTCGGCAGGCGCTGCCTCGACCACGGCGGCGATAGCATTATCAATTAAATTCATCACCAAGCGGCGAATCTGCTCCTTATCCATCGAGACGAGCGGTAATTTATCGTCGGGTAAAAATTGAAAAACGATTTTTTCGTGATTCATCGCGAAGGAAGAAACACAATCAGCTACAAGCGCGTTCAGGTTGGACGGAACAAATTCCGCCGTCGGCAGCCGAGCAAAGTGCGAGAACTCATTGGCCAGGCGTTTGATTGAATCGACATTCTGCACGATAGTTTCGACGCACTCACGAATCGCACCCGGATCGCGCTCCGTCGAGTCGCTCACCAAGCGCTCAAGCCGCTGCGCGGAAAGCTGAATCGGCGTCAATGGATTTTTAATTTCATGCGCAATGCGCCGCGCCACTTCACGCCACGCGGACATTTGTTGCGCCTTCGACAATTCGGTCACATCGTCAAAGAGGAGCAACGTGCCGATCCACGAACCGTTGCTGCTGAGCAGCCGCCCCGACGTGCAGATGACGCGGCGCTCTCGCCCCTCAGATCGCAGCTCCAGCACCACTTCGGCGTTTTCATCTTCGCTGACCTCCGATTTCGCAGTGCTCAATAGCGTATCGACCTGCTTGAGATCGTCCTCCCCCATTACGCTAGATAGCCCGAGACCAATCGGCGGCAATTCCTGCACGTAGCCCAATAGTGCGCGCGCCGATTCATTGAAAGATGTGATCTTACCTTCACGATCGAGCGTGATTACGCCGACAATTAAATGCGCCAAAACCGTTTCGATAAAGACGCGCCGATCTTCAGCAACCTCGGTCGAAGAACGAAGATCTTTGGTCATCTGATTGAACGAGCGCGCTAAGTAACTCAACTCATC
>CAYTAW010000191.1:0-3704 GCA_964435675.1 uncultured Bdellovibrionales bacterium | reverse complement strand
ATTTGAAATCCGTAAGTCCCCCGCGCCACCTGCTGCGTACCTTCAGCAATTTTTTGAATGGGAACCGAGATATCGCGCGCGATATAGAATCCGATCCAAATAGCGGCAAAGATTATCAAGCCGGTAATCATCGCTAGTGTCAGCACATAGCCGCTGCGCAGCGGATTGCGAAACACTTTCAACTGCTCATAGCCTTTGTATGCGTCGTTGATCGTTTCGATCGATTCTGTGAGCTCCGGCGGCAGCCTTTTTGTGGCGACCAACACCACCTCATTCTGGTTCAACAGCGCTTTCGCGTAGGATCTAATAAACTGACTCGATCCCTCACGCTCATGCTGCACCAAAAGCTCTCCGGAAAAAGCCTGGCGGATAGAATCCTCGTTTGGATCCGGCTCTTTGAAAGTTTCGATTATGCCAGCGGCATTCTGTACTTCGAGCCGCAGGCCTTTTCTATCGTAGACGCGAATTCCGAATAGCCCTTTGCGGATACGCCGCTTCTCGAAGAAGTCGCGCTCCTTCTCGATGCCCGAAAGTTTGGTTTTGTCCAATTCCGCGACTAATCTGCGAATCGAAGTGCGCTCCTTATCAACAAGCCCGCGGTGATACACGCGCGCGACGCCCACCGCCCCGGAAACAGCGCCCTCGATTTGAGAGCTAAACCACTCCTCCATCGTCGAGGTGAGCAGTCCGTTAGCGAGGAGGAAAAGAATTGAAGTGGGGATCAATGCAAGCCCAACAAACGCCAATACCAACCGTTGGCGTAGGCGCGATCCGAGAATATTGCGCCGTCTATCGAATATCAGCTTAACAACATTGCGTCCAACCAAGAAGGCGAGCACGAGCAGAATTGAGACATTAAGATTAACGGTCAGGAATACGAGGAACGAATTGCCAGACCACGCACCGTCGTCGATATCGCCATGTTCGTGGAAGGGCGCAACTTGAAAAAGCAAAGCGATGCACAGAATAATGAAAAGCGCGACACGCCATCGGGTTCCGCTCTGACGCCACCAGAGGGCGAGTTTTGCTTTGCGGCTGACCATGTCGCTATTCGGTTAGTTCATAATCGACCCAGCCCGTATCGAAGCCGGCAAAACGGAACATGCCGAAGGTCAAATAATACGGAATCTGGACGAAAAGGCTTTTTTCATCACGCTCGCAATATCCCCGGATGCGGACGCCGATATAAATCGTTTTGCCGGGCTGCACCATTTCCGGATCGAGCACTGTCTCAGCCGGAATAGTAAAATCCTGCATCAGCTTCTGCGCTTTATCGACATCGGTTTCGAGCAGCGTCGCTGGCGGCGCGCTATCGTTGAGCAAATCGGTGACAATACGGTAATTCTCCGTCACCGGATCATAGTGAACGCTGCGCGTCAAAAGCTGATTGTCGCCGCAACGATCGAACCAGCCGCTGCGACGTCGGCAAAGCTTGAATTCCATGCGCGTGCGCACCTCGAGTCCGGTTTGGATACACTGCAAGATATGTTTATCTTGTTCCTCAAGGCTGATATGAAAACCGCTCCGATCGGGAAGCCAACGCACGATCGTCGAGGGTACCAGCAACAGGGCCGGAACCATTAACCAAACGGGTAGCACAGAATAAAGCAGCGCGCGCCCTTTCATTGGCCGCCTACCTTGAGCGGGAGCTCCTGCTGCGACCGGAATTCACGACCCACATGCGCGTAGCCAAGCGGAGTCACTTCGCGCCCGCGACGCGTACGCGCGATGAATCCTTGTTGGATCAGAAATGGCTCATAGACATCCTCGAGCGTCTCGCGATCTTCGCCGATCGCCGCCGAAATAGTTTCAATTCCGACGGGACCGCCCGAAAATTTCTCGATAACCAGATTCAAAATGGCGCGATCCATACGATCGAGCCCGCGGGCGTCGATATCAAGCAGAGAAACCGCCTCACAAGCAACTTCGAGCGATATTTCGCCATCAGCCCGCTCCTGTGCATAATCGCGGATGCGCTTGAGCAGCCGGTTGGCGATACGCGGCGTTCCACGCGAGCGGCGCCCCACTTCTATCGCCGCCTCTTCGGTAATTCTAATATTGAGAATCGAAGCAGAGCGCGTAACGATCTCGCAAAGCTGCTGATCACTGTAATACTCGAGTCGCAGCACAATCCCGAAGCGATCGCGGAGCGGCGAAGTCAAAAGGCTAGTGCGAGTTGTGGCGCCGATCAACGTGAAGGGTTTCAAGTCGATCTTCACCGAGCGGGCCGACGGCCCCTGCCCGATTAATATATCAATCTGGTAGTCCTCCATAGCCGGATACAGCACTTCCTCCACAATGCGCGGAAGACGATGAATCTCGTCGATAAAAAGCACGTCGCGCGGCTGCAACGAAGTTAACAACGCCGCCAAATCACCCGGTCGCTCAATCACAGGCCCTGACGTAACCTTGAAGCCGACGCCGAGTTCCGATGCAACGATTTTTGCCATCGATGTTTTGCCAAGTCCCGGCGGGCCATGGAGCAGCACATGATCGAGCGCTTCACCGCGGCGCCCCGCTGCCTGGCAGGCGATGCGTAAATTCTCCTTTACTTGCTCCTGCCCGACATATTCGTCAAAAGCCCCGGGACGGAGTGATATATTGACCGCCTCATCCTCTTCGTCTGCGCGCGCAAGTGTTTGCAGCGCAGGGATCTCCATCCAACTCTCCACTCCCGCAATGGTTCGCTTATTTGAATCCGACTCTACGCTCATTTGACTACACGAATTTCAAAGCTTCTTTAACGATCGCCCCGCTGTCGAGCGAAGTCGAGAGATTGACCTGACTAACCGCGCGCTCGGCGTCACGGCGTGAAAAACCAAGCGCCACCAGCGCTTGAACCGCGTCATCAACCGGCGCTGAAAATTCACGCTCGACACGTGACGCCAGAGGCGCACCCGCCGCTCCAGCGAGACTTCCTACAGAATCACGGAGCTCAACGACCAAGCGCTCGGCGGTCTTTTTCCCGATTCCGCGTAGCGACTGAAGCCGCGTCACATCACCGGCACCGATTGCGCGCAGCAATTCACGCCGATCGATTTGCGAGAGCACGTCCGATGCGGTGCGGGCACCAACGCCGTTGACTTTAGTGAGCATCAAGAAAACTTGCTTTTCTAAATTATCCACGAATCCATGGAGGCGAATCAGATCCTCTCTCACCTCGGTAAAGACGACAAGCGACGCCTGAGCTCCTTCCTCCAAGTTCGCCAGGCACGCGTCCGAGCAGTGCAGCTCATAGCCGACACCGCCAACATCAATCAAAACGGTACCCGTCGATATAGCTGCTACTGTTCCGCGAATCTGACCAATCATTAACTACCCTGCTCCGCGCCAAGCCGCTCTAGCTCAGCGTCATCCATTTCAAAATTTGCAACCACGCTCTGAACATCATCGTGCTCCTCGAGCGCGTCAAGCATTTTCACCAGCGACTCGGCCGAGTCCCCCTCGACCTTTACGTGAGAATTCGGGATCATCCGCAGCGCCCCCTCGAGACTAACGCACATCGGCTCAAGAGCCTCGCGCACGGTGGCCAGATTAGCGCCCTTGCAAATCAAATCCCAATGGTCCCCCAAAACGTGGATCTCCTCAATGCCAGCATCAAGGGCCGCGTCATAAATACGCTCCTCAGTCGCTTGCTCCTTCGGAATGGACAGCACCCCCATCTCGTGAAATTGGAACGCCACTGAATTGGCGCTGCCAAGGCT
>CAYTAW010000190.1:0-6954 GCA_964435675.1 uncultured Bdellovibrionales bacterium | reverse complement strand
AGGAAGTTGAGTTTATGGATAAACTTCCCGCATTTCCTCCGGCGGCAATTCTCAAGAATCCTGATGAATTTTTGGATCAGGAAATACAAGCCCGAGGCATTCTGCGTGAGGTTAGCCATGATTCTCACATTACTCCTGGCATCTCTATGGGACCTCGATGGTATTCCACAGATATGTCAAGCTCTCCTCGTTTTACTCTACGCAGCCACGGCGAGCATCGCTATGCGCTCGACAAAGGAGACAAAGGAGAAAAACTCACAGTTGTCAGTAGGCAAGAGATCGAAACCGATACGCCGCTTAGAATCAGGGGTCATCTCCGAAAGGATGACGACGGTCAAATTTATCTTGATGTCGATTATTGGTTGACGCAGGGAGATCTCGATAAGGCCGCCAAATAGCGCCTGAAACGAGGGTGGTACCTAGCGAAGCTGCGCTTGCAAATTTGCTCACTCACTCCGACGATTTCAGTCTTTCAAAATTTAATCAAAAGGGCTTGAAGTCGTCTGCAGAGACCATTCGCAAGGTGATTAACACGCAAATGGTGGAATAGCCTATTTCTGGCCGTGAAACGGTTTAATCTTGATCTGTAGCGGGGCAAGATCAGTGTGAGGTATCAGGGACTCTGTGAGAGGGCTAACTTTGCTGGTGATAACTGATCTTTATGTAAGGGCGATGTTTTACATCCCGATCTCTTGCCTCATTCTGCAGCAGAGCCATAAGAGGCTGAATGTTATCCTCGGTAAGCCCCTTATAGTTCTCTGAGGGACGGAATTTTGGATCGCTGTGTCGATTTAATGCAGGATGCCAAGTCCAAACTTGTATATCGATTTTTAGCCCCTGTGAAATTAAATCCTTCAGATAATCGTCCATAGGGACCAAATTTCCATTAAGAATTTTGATTTCAACATTTCCGCTCTCCGTGAAGGAAAGTTCGTGACTTCTCCTATCAGCAATAGTTGTGTCTCCGAAACAGATCTTTCTAAGTTTGGCGATCTCTGCATTTGCACGCGCAAGCTGATCTTCCAGAGGCAGCTGACCGTCTCTCGCGTTGGATGGCCCCTTAAGATTTTGCAAAGTGAGTTCAGCCCCTGCTATTTTAGTTTGTTCTGGCGTTGTCATAATATTCCTTAGGTAGCATTAGTCAGTTTTCGTTTGGTGAGAGCTCGGAATGTTGCCCTTAGAGGTTCACTTCAATATCAGTTTGCCTGATTGCCTGTTCATTAAATTAGGAGATAGGCTGACATTTAGGATTATGAATGGTTCCAGATTGTTAAGTTTATGAATAGTGTCGATGAAGCGTCGACGAATTGAGCCGTCTTTCGGAAAGAAGGTGGTACCTAGCTCCTGGTGTATCTAGAGCCCAAGAAATAAGGGTTTTTGGTTGATATATTTGTTCTTTTTCCATTCGCGCTTCGCGCGCTGAGCGTTCGATCATTTCTCGATGATCTATCAAGGCCTGTGCTATGTTTCCTTAGAAAAGAAGCTGGTACCTAGCGAAGTACCTAGCGAAACTGAAGGGGACTACTGAGCAGCAGATGGCGACCGACGATTTTATATTTTACTTTCGAAGTGGGTGTCTGTCCCTAATATATCTTTTGATCATTTCAGCGAGTTACTTCCAAACTTTAAAGAGTCAGCCCAAAGAGGGGAATTTTTCAAAAGCCCAATTCTACTTATTTTGGTTATCTCGCGTTATTGCAGGCTTCATAGTTGTAACCACAATATGGAGCTTTTTGTCGGATTATTATCCTTCAGTTTCGATCCATACTATTCGATCGAATCCAGCCAATAAAGAATTTCGAATAGCGGTCGAGAGCTTTTCTAAGAGTATTGTCCGTGATGTTAAGGTTAATCGAGTAATCGTCGGAATTCCCTATTCAGGCAAAGATGATCAGATTGTCAGTTATATTTCTAATACACCTTGGCGAATCGTTGTATCGCCCACGGGAATGGAAGACCTTATCGAAAGAAATCCATGGTACGACGAAATATTTAATAATCCTAACATACAGGAAGTACATTTATTTATATCCGTAGAGTATCCAGTGAATTTTCTTCCCTGGTATTCGAGCTGGGACGGGTATTCCTATACTTATAATAGAAATACCGGTGAATGGTCCCGGGGTACTCGCAGTGTTTTTAGGCTAACAACTGCAGCCGAGGAAAATTTGCATCGTCACGTAAGACGAGGTGATTTGAAGTCAATAGAACCATTATTACGTGCATGGCTTAAGGAGCGTGTTCCTTCTAAGAATGAAGGTGGTACCTAGCGAAGATTATATATTCGTTCATTTTCCATGCGCGCAGCGCGCGCTTATCCCTTGAAGATTTTCCGAAACAATCCGTGAAGAGTGTGTTATGTTTCCCTAGAAAAGAAGCTGGTACCTAGCGAAGCCGGTGCTGCTGTAGAAGGCATCCGTGCGGCGATGGAGTCAAACTCTAATTCAATCAGTAGTTACGGTTGGTGGCAGTTTCGCTTTATAATTCTCGGAGCTGGGTTTTATCTGATTTGGCATATTCTAAAAATGTATTTACGAACATTTCCAATTTGATCATGTTGTAAATGTTTCTGAGAGTATTACGAGGGCTGCCACCTTACCGTCATTCGGTCGTAAAAGTCTCTGAGAGTAAACGGAGAGTTCGCTTTTCTTTCACATTTCCGATTTGCCCTATGATATAGTGCCAGCTTTGCCGGGGCCTTTCTGAGAGTCGATTTGCTCGAGATTCAGGAGTAGGCCCGCTTCAGCTAGGAAAAGGGGTAGATGTCAAAGTATTCTTCATTGGCGGTGAAAGTAAGAATGTATAAACCTTTCAAAGAAACGGAGGAAGGGTTTAATTCTATCAGGCCAGTCAATTTGATTGTGGGGAAAAACAGCTCTGGTAAATCCAGCCTCTTAGAAATGGTTAAAGCTTTTTTTTGCAAGCAAAAATTCGCTAACAATCCAGTGGCGGAAATTGTATATTCGCTGGGTCCTATTACTCACGCTGAAGTCCAACTAGCGCTATCGAAATTTCACGGCGTAATTCCCAATTTGGACCCTTATATTGATCAATGCCTTTATGTTCGCCAGCATCCCCAATTCTCGAATAAGTTTATTTACAGAGTAGGTGATGAATATACATTTAATGACCGCGCAAGGGCCGCTCTTGAAGATATAGCTCTTCAGAGAGAGCATAAGCTTGCTGAGAAAATTTTCTTTTATCACTTGGGTCCAGAGCGAAATATAATTCCCGAGAAAGCTACTCATGAAGTGAGTTTATCTGAAAGCGGAAGAGGAGCCACTTCGACAATTCAGTTTTTGCTTCATCATAAGAACGGCTCTGACAAGTTAGTAACTGAAGTTCTCTTAAATGCATTAAATGAAATCTTTAAAAACGAAACTCATTTTCATGACATCGCTGTTAAACAAGATGGGGATCAGTGGGAGGTATTTCTTTCGGAAGACAAGAAGGGACGAATTTTTCTCAGCGATAGCGGGAGTGGGTTAAAATCGGTTCTCTTGGTTCTAATAAGTATTGAAATATTGCCTCAATTCAATAATCAGAAGCTCGCAACAAGCGTCTATGCTTTTGAAGAACTAGAGAATCATCTCCATCCTAGAACTTTTCGGGGTTTGCTCTCGTACATAAGGCGCACTGCAATGGAACGAGGAGCCACCTTTTTTTTAACTTCGCACTCAAGTGTCGCGATTGATTTCTTTTCGAGGGATATCGAGAACAAGGTGATACATTTGAAGAATAATGGAGAATCATCGGTGGCGCAGGAAGCGTCAGATTATGTTCAGAATCTGAATATTTTAAGAGATCTTGATGCTCGCCCGAGCGATATTTTGCAGGCAAATAGTGTCGTGTGGGTGGAGGGTCCTTCGGATCGGATATTTTTTAACCGTTGGATTGAACTCATGTCAGACGGGAAGCTTAAGGAGGGAGTTCATTACCAATGTGTTTTTTATGGAGGGAAGATTTTGTCTCACCATGAGAGTTCCAATGACTTCTTCTCAGATGAAAAAATAAATGTTTTGAGATTGAATCAAAATGCAGTTTTTTTGATGGATCGTGATACTGAAAATATTGCCGAGGATATCAGAGACACAAAAAAGCGTATCAATTTAGAGGTTAATTCTTTGGGAGGATATGTTTGGATTACAAACTGCCGAGAAATTGAAAATTATGTGCCGGATCGAATTGTCACGTTGCTGTATCCAGGGGTAAGTGGGCTCAAGCAGTTCGAGAAGGCGTCGGATTTTTTTGATAGATTACCTAAAAACATCTCCAAAGTTGATTTCGCCAAGTTAGTTGCAGGACAGCTGACACTGGCCGACATGAGTCTATATGACTTAGTTGGGGAGATAAAATTGATATGTGAGAAAATAGCTGAGTTCAATGGAGAAGCAATTAATTTTTGAAAAAAAATCGGTTTATCAGTAGTTGCCCCGCTACAGTTAGAGGAAAGCATTGAAGGGTAAATTTCAGTATTCCATTATAAGGCATGAATTGATCATTACCTGTCCTTAAACTTGGTGCCCTCAGAAGGGAGGGATCTCGTCAATCGTCTTCAATTTCTGCACTTTGTTTTTGATCTTGCGGAATGCCAGCTTCGTTGAAAGAGCCTCTAACAGCCCCAATATCCGCTGGATCTCCCCAAATGGCTTGCTGTTTGTCTTGAGGGAGGTTCCAAAAGGACTCAAGCGATTTATCGTCATGAAAATGTGCCCAGAGTGCAGTGTTCTCCAAAACATGGGTTATGCAGTACTTCGCGATGAACTCGATTTCGTACGCCCGCCGCAAGAGAGTGACGACTTTGTTCTCCGTTCCGTTTAACTTTATGGCAGCAATAGGGTCATGCAAGTGTTCCTCGTTACTACGTATGTCGTAGATTTCGCCGATTATTTCTTGTGATTTATGGCCGATGAAAGTTCGGGTTCTATGTTGAAATGCCTTCTTAGTCCCCGAAATGGGAGGAAGAAGGAAGCCTTCTACACATTTGGTAAATTGATGTATTCTTTCAGGCGCGGAATTGGAACAGATCCCTTTTTCAAATGCCTTCATTACTCTTTTAAATCGCTTGGACTTAGGAGTTCGATAAATCTCTTCCAAAGATTCAGCGAGCGTGAAGGCTCTGCGAATCCTTACCACATCAATGTTGGGGGTCATCGGAATTCCGTATATAAAGCGCGGTGCGTTCAACGTCGTCATCTGTCTAATCGCGAATTCGTTCCTCTCCACTGCACCAGTCAACACGACGGGGCTTTCGTGAATTCGGGTCCAACCAGAGAAAAGCAGCCCCCAATATAAAGCCATAACTTTGTTAACTAATTCCTTGTTCTCATGATCGAGAATCTGAGGAGAATTTGAACGTGCCTTGCATCCGATGAAAAGGTCCGAATTCTCGAGGGCTTCTGACTTGAGCGTCCCGATCCATTCTTTCCAATGAGTGGCTAGACCCGAAGGAAGGGCGCGTAGCGCGAATAATTCGGCACCCGATTCGATTACCTGAGGCAGCGTTCTTTCTACGTTGATACTTGGAAATGCTATTACTGCGAACTTTTCACCGGTGTTAAATTGCATAATGATCTCCTTGTTCGATACCCTTCAATAAACACAACTGCGCTGCAACAGGACACTATGAAAATCCAGAGGGCCGATTTTCAGAACAGCACGACTAGATTTCCAAAGGATTTCTAGTTCCGGTTAGATCTAATACTATAATAGGGGACTCACATATTTCTGGCACCTTTGAGGTGGGTAAATCCCGGCGAATCATCGTTATGAAATCTTGCACAAGCTCTAGTGTGGCGTGTTTCCTATTTCGGATTTGGTCAGGATCCGGGTCTGCTGTGAAACAAATTATTTGTTTAGGATTCGGTTGCGGAAATCCAAATATCGATGAGTCAATGAGATCGATGTCCAATAAATTTTCTTTAGTTTCGAACGTAAAGGACTTAGCAACTTGCTTAGAGACCGCTAGACGTTCCATTAGGCAATTGAGCCCGCGTGGAACTAGCGCGTTGTAACCTAGAGCTTTTATTTCGAGGGTGTCTTTTACGATTTGTTGCTCAAGGCAGATTTGATAGAGCTCGCTCGAGGATTCGGCGTATAGGTTTGTCGCCAGAAGAGTCTTTTTAATCTTACCTAGATGCTCGTGTCTAAGCGAAGTAATGAAATCAAATGAAAGAGACCGTATTATGTTGTCATTGAAGCTCTTACTCTTAGCGCAAGGGAATACAATCTTCGAAAAGTATTCCTTCGTAAATCTGCTACGGTCAGAATATTTGTACTGACGCACCGCCGCTTTATACAGCTCGTTGCATGTTAATTCCGGTAAAGATTTATAGTGGCTAATCGCGATATCGGCGATTACTTTCAATCTTTCTACAATTGGAATAGCAGACTCAAATTTACAAATTGTGGGTCGAGCCATTTTTTTGTGCGAAATCCCCAAAAACTCAATTAGCGCAAATGGGCTAATGATATAATCGGCCGCGCCGTTGCTGGCTGGATGGTCATGCAAATAGTCCCAGAAATAAGCCTTGCGATGATTGTGTCTTGGATCTTTGGAAGTAATGGGACGTACTATATTGTTGTCTAAGAGTATTTGCGACTTCTTGGTCATAAGATTTGTTGGAAATCAAACTCGAATTCCCCTTATGCTAAATATCCTCTTTACTTCACCAGTCGTCGAGCAGCAAACGATTAGCCCCTGTTTAAGGTTCCAGATTCGTTTTTCTGCCATTTGGGGAGGAAAATGATTTTTTGCGAGCGAGTTCCACAATTCGATCGTCGAACGATATGCTATGCAGCGGGACAAGGCTACTTGAGATGATTCACAAGTGAACACGGTAATGGGATGACGTCCGTTGGCGTTCTGGAATCCACGAAATGCCAAATCCAGGTAGGCGGCGTCGGCTCTATCTCTGTGTGCCTTCACATCAAGTTCATTCGATGGGGTTGGAT
>CAYTAW010000189.1:5902-6956 GCA_964435675.1 uncultured Bdellovibrionales bacterium | reverse complement strand
GAATAGCGACGATGATTTCCCTCTGCTGATTGCAGTGCGTGATCAGAAGCATGAGTTGATCCCGATAATTGCCAAGGCAAAGATAGATTGGAAGCAAGCGGGCGCCGCGCATACGGCACTTGGCACGGCGGTGGATCAATCGGATAAGGAAGCGGTGCAAGTGCTGCTAAAGGCTGGGGCGGATCCGAACGCGATGGGTCCAACCGATCAGGCCCCGCTGCTTATGGCGATGGATAAAGAAGAGATCTTTCGGATGCTGCTTGATGCGAAGGCGGATCCGAACATCAAAAACTCCTGGGGACACACCGCGCTCATTGTTGCCGTCTCAGAGGATCAGCCGGCACGCGTCGAGGATCTGATTAAGGCAGGCGCTTCGCTAAACGCAAAATCCGATCAAGATCAAACTGCGCTGCAGTTCGCACAGAATCAATCGATGGATGCGATGGTTCAGTTATTGAAGAGCCACGGGGCGGAATAACTTCCAGGCAAGGAATCTGGAATCGTTGTCTATAGATGCGAGCTATCGCGCCCAGATGCTCCGTCCCTCTTTAGCGATATGTAAGCGTTGTCCGCCGAATAACTCTAAATCGGTAGGTCTCGTCGCAGGGTGTGACAAGCCGGGAGCGAAAACTGCGCCTCGATCGTAGCGTAGCGCTTTTCCTTTTCATGAATTCAACCCCAACGAGCTACTGTCAGACATCGGAATGCCCGGTGAAGCCGGCGATGAATTGATTGAAAACATCCGACGCTCTTTTTACGCGTGCGTTACTGTGCATTCGGAAATGCGTCGTGTGCGATCCGAATGAGATTCGCCACTTCTGTGGTGGATAGTCCTGCGAGTTTGCGATCGAAAAACTCCGGTTTAAATGAGATCTCTTGTCTTTCCATGAAGGTGTGTATGTCCTGGAGCAGCGCCGCAATATCCGCATTTGCCTCAAGGCACCGCTCTTTCGAAACGTGGTGACCGTCGATCGAGAGAATCGGAAGATCTCCAGGTCTCAATGAGACGGCACGTAATTGGTAGGTATGTGCTCCCCGCTGCAACTCAATCGTC
>CAYTAW010000189.1:0-5892 GCA_964435675.1 uncultured Bdellovibrionales bacterium | reverse complement strand
TCTTATCGGCGTACGTAGCCTCGTTGGCGAGGTTTTCCCGATTCTTGCTGCCATAGACATAGATGCGATTGTCGAGCGTGCCACCGCCCGTGCCGCAAATAATCATTCCGCCGGAGACGAATTCATGATTACGGGGGCTGCTTCCGAGCCGTGATATGCCGGTTGCCGATTCAATTTCAATTTCCACGCGACGGCATAATCTGTCGAGAACCGCCCAAAGTTTGTTCGAGCCGATTATTGCCGCGTGCGTGTGATCTAACGTGACCTGTCCATTTGACGCTAGGGACTGAGCGAACTGTTGGTACACCGTGTCGTCTAGGTTCGGATTTTCGCTCCATCCGCCGTCATATCGGTTCTCACCAAGTACGCTCATATAACAATCTTGAATCTCTGCCGGCGCAACCGTTGCTGCGGAGAGATCGCTGGCGTTCGGTAATCTGCCATACGATCCGTGCCTGGCCGCGGTTTGGTTTGCAAGGTGCATATTACCCCCTCAACAATGAACGTTTCAAAGCATATAGAAAGGTTGTCTCGCACACTTTCCGGAGTGTTACTTTTGTGTTCGATTTGTCCTCCCGATATAAGGTTCCCAAATTGTTTGAGAAAGGGCGCTTTCCACTGAACGGGCGAGCAATTTGTTGAGAAAATCTTGACCAAAACTCAAATTAAAGTAGCGCTCTGGGAGAGGGCTTCACGAAGTAAAATCTAAAAGTCGCAGGCGTATACTTATATAAAACCAGTTTATTGTGGGACAGCCAATGAAGGGGATAGACGTTTTTCGAGAATGAACTGGTTTCTCTTCGGCTGCGTGCCCATCAAAATCTGGGGGTCAATCTTCCTGATACACGTTCGGACGCGCTGCATCTGAGGAAGCCCGTCGGCTGAGCCTTCATTGAAGCCAACAGTGCATGCCGGGTGAAAGAATAGGCGGGGCGGATGCGGGGACGCGCGTTCCATCAGAATGAAGCGCCTTACTACCAGCGCGCAAGATAATAGTGCAGGGCGGCAGTGAGCGATGTTAGCTGCGCCAATTTCGCGATTTTGGCGCCGATTCCGGCAGTAATACAATCATCTTTATTCTCATTCGCAGATATGCCACCATTTGAGAATATAGCCAGTTTAAAGTGGTTGTGTGAACTAGCGCGCTGTGTGATCGAGCCCACCGTGTGATCTAGCACATTCAGGCATTTCATTTTTATAGAGGAAAAGTGACCGAGGCTTCGCGTTTCGCCAGTAGCTGTCCATTTAGTTCTTCCCCCGCCGATCAAGTTGGTGGAGAGGCCGGATTCCGCGAGCTTATCGAAGCGGCTCCTGATGCTATCATTCTAGTCGATGGAGAGGGCACGATCACCTATGTTAATTCACAGACGCAAAACATTTTTGGCTATCAGCGGGACGACCTTGTTGGTCAAAAAATAGAGCTGCTTTTGCCGGTTCGTTTCCGCGAAAATCATCTTAATCATCGACGAAATTTTAACGCCACGCCGAGAGTGAGAGCGATGGGCGCTGGGCTAGAGCTTTTCGGACTGAGAAAGGATGGCACCGAATTCCCTGTTGAGATATCGCTGAGCCCTTTAAAGACAACAAATGGATTTGTTGTGTTGAGCGCCATACGTGATGTAACGGCGCGTGTGCAGATCGAGAGTCGCCTGCGCGCTTCACTCGCTGAAAAGGAAGTCCTCCTCAAGGAAGTCCATCATCGTGTCAAAAATAATCTCCAAGTCATTTCCAGTCTTCTGAATTTTCAGGCTGATGCGATTACCGACACACGTATGCAAGCAATTTTTCAAGACGCTCGCACGCGCATCAAATCAATTGCGCTCATACACGAGCGGTTGTATCAAACGGACGACTTTTCACATATCGATTTTGCTGAGTATGTTAATGGCCTGCTTGATGATCTTTTTCATTCCTATGGAGTCGAGCGAGAGCGCATCAGCGTGGTGGTTGACGTTGATCCTGTGATACTCGATGTAGACGCGCTAGTTAATTGCGGACTAATCGTCGGCGAGCTTGTGTCGAATACTCTTAAATATGCATTCCCCGACAACCGCAGCGGACAGGTAAAGATCTCTCTTAAGAACGAGAATTCGAGAAACGTGCTTCGCGTAAGCGACAATGGCGTTGGGATGCCGGCTATCCCCGATGCAGAGCAGCGCTCAAGTCTCGGTTTGAAGTTGGTAAAAGGGCTTGCGCGTGAGTTGGGCGGCATGCTCGAAATACGCCAAATTAAAGGAGTCGAATTCGTAATTAATTTTCCTCAAGGACGCGCAAGGAGCAAGCAATAATGCAGTGTGAAGCAAAAGCCAGCATTCTGGTGGTCGAAGATCGATTCATTGTCGCCGAAGATTTGGCGAATAATTTGCGGAAACTTGGCTACGAAGTTCCAGAAACGGTAATGTCAGGAGAAGAGGCGGTGGAACGTGCTACCATTTTACAGCCCGATCTTGTGTTGATGGACATTCACCTCAAAGGTGAAATTGACGGGATAGAAGCCGCACGCCAGATAAAAAAGAGAACTGGATTATCGGTCGTGTATCTTACGGCGCATTCTGACGACGGCACGTTGCAGCGCGCAAGTGAGACCGATCCGCTCGGGTACTTGGTGAAGCCCTTTGAAGAGAGGCAGCTCTATATCACCATCGAGCTCGCGTTAAATCGTCAACGCGCGGAAAGACAGAAAAATGCAGAATCGGCTATTTCATCGGAGAGTTCCCAAGATTCGAGCGATTCGCCGTTAGCAAGAGAACTTCCCGCGGTACGAAATCGCCCTGAATTCGTGCATATCGTAGGCAAAAATCAAAGCCTTCTTGCCCTGCTCGAGCGCATTGAGCTCGTGGCGAAAACCGATGTCACGGTTCATATTTCCGGTGAAAATGGCACCGGCAAGGAACTGGTGGCGGATGCGGTTCATCGCGTAAGTTCGAGGAGCGCTAAGCCATTCGTCAAACTCAATTGTTCCGCGATACCGGCGGCGCTCCTTGAGAGCGCGCTTTTTGGGCATATAAAGGGATCCTTTACAGGCGCCGTCAAGGATCAGCAAGGGTTTGTCGAGCACGCAGAAGGAGGGACTCTCTTTTTAGATGAGATTGGCGATCTCTCTCTCGATATCCAGGTCAAGCTCTTGCGAATGCTTCAATCAAGAGAATACTCGCGAGTGGGAGAGGCCGCGATACGGACGGCCGATATACGGATTATTACCGCGACGAATCGCCACTTGAAGGATTTGGTTAAGGAGGGAAAAATCCGCGAAGATTTCTATTATCGTATCAACGTATTTCCGCTGAATGTCCCGCCGTTGCGAGATCGCCACTCGGATATTCCATTACTTGCAGATTATTTCAGAACGTTATTCGATAAGACTTTTGAAAAAAATGTTGGTGGATTCACTTCGGAAGCGATTGCGGCGTTAATTTCGCACCAATGGCCGGGAAATATCCGCGAGCTTGAGAATGCAATTAGACACGCGTTCGTCGTTGTGCCGGACGGCGGCATCATCGACAAGAATCACCTGCCGCCCGACGTCTTGGAGTCGCTGTCTGACGACGAAGTGAGTAGCGCCCCCGATCTCGAGCGCGGCGAAAGACTCCACGTGGGGCAAGATGAAAAGGAGGAGATTTTGAAGGCGCTTGAAGCGGCTGCAGGTAATAAAACCCGTGCTGCAAAGATGTTGGGATATAGCCGCGTCACGCTCTGGAAAAAAATGGCTCGCTTAGGAATAGAAGACGAGGGCGAGCAGCAGGAAGAGGCGCTCTAAGGATTTCCTATAGGTTAGATTTTTTCCAGACTCGCCTTGAGTTCAGAGGCATTCAGCCGTGCTAGCTCTTCGGAATATTCACATGCTGAGTTCTTTTCGAACTCTTTGATCGCAACAAACGAGCTCACTCGCGTCTGAAATGTTTTTCGAATCTCTTGAGAAAGGAATGGGATAACGAGACACGGCTTTTGGGGTGATTTTAACCGTATCACTTGAAGAGCTGCTTCGATCATCGGAGCGCACGCGTGTGGGCAGCAGGTCAGCAGAATTGTTTTATCCTCCCAATGCTTATCCATAATCGTGATACCTTTCGATACCGCCTCGTGCATGCAATCAAGCTTCACGCGTTGAACATGCGTCATAATATGTTCAGTGGAAACCCCCGCTCGTTGAACTGCGCCATGGTCAAGGTGGATGATGTCCGTGCATCCGCTGATCGCCCCAATAACCTCCCGATCCTCGCTGGTAGCGAGCGGTGGCCAAGAAACAGTGCGCAGGCATAAATTATGACTGGCAAGCTTGAGCTCGCTCGCGATTTTGTCGCTTAGTTCCGAGCCCCCGCCGACGATTCCGACAATCAGGGCATTCGGAGGGAGGTTCCGGCGCAGCTTGGCGGCAAGTCTCGAAGCTAAAATTTGTGGTAGAGCCCCTCCCTTTGAGCAGCAGCTTAATTCGTCTTTTGGAGGATTGGGGGTCATAAGCATCGGTAATTCTCGATAAACGGCTCGTTCACCAATACCCATTTGGGTTGCGTTAAAGAGGCTCCATTTGTTCAGTCGGCCTCTAAAGGTACGAGCAACTCCTATGCCAACGAAGTGTATGCTCAGAGCGATTACCGTGGCGATTACGCACCGGAGTGTTAACTTGAATTAACAATATTTTAGGATTGGCGAATATGTTAACGAGTGCGTTACTGGGTGTCGGGGTTGGTTCGGTTTCGCATAGGAACGCCTCTTGCTCCCTATTCCGGACACGGGGAGAGCTAGCGGATTTTGATGCCTACGGCGAAGGGGCGAACTGAGCGACGGGGCGGACAGGTGGAGATGCCTCCGGAAACTCGAATTATTACCGACTCGACGCAGAGTTCTCGCGCCATTCGGAGGACAAAAAGCCTGCGTGGATCCTGATTGTAGAGCATTGAGTAGAGGAAATTTTGCCTGAGAGTATTTTGTCGATGAAGCAGAAATTGATGCGTGGGCTCGAGAACCGCGACTTGCTGATTGCCATCCTCTGCGTGGCGGCAATTGTGCTTCATTTTATCTTTCGTTTGGCAGGATCTCAGTCGTATGCGGACTATCCGCTCTATGGCGCGCTCGCCTTAGGGGGCGTCCCGCTGATTGTTGTTCAAGTTAGAAATATAGTTCAACGGCAATTCGCTTCCGATCTGCTTGCCGGGATCTCGATTCTTACTGCGGTGGCGCTTAATGAATCTCTTGCTGCGGTCCTTGTCACTCTGATGCTTTCGAGTGGCACTGCGCTCGAGCGCTTTGCGGTTGGCAGAGCGTCCTCAGTTCTTCGCGCTCTGACTAATCGAATGCCCCACATTGCGCATAAAAAAATTGGCTCGAGTATTGTGGATGCCGCGGTGAGTGATCTCAGAGTTGACGACACTGTGGTGATCTACCCTCATGAAATTTGTCCGGTTGACGGCCGTGTCATCGAAGGTAGCGGAACGATGGATGAGGCGTATCTCACCGGAGAGCCCTACGGAATTCTAAAAAGTCCGGGATCGGCTGTATTGTCGGGGGCGCTCAACGGTTCGACGGCGCTGACAATATGCGCGACGCGCCCGGCGGACGAGTCTCGCTATGCTCGTATTATGGAAGTAATGCGTGAGACTGCTCATGCGAAAGTTCCGATGCGACGCTTGGGAGACGCGCTCGGATCGCTGTATACACCACTCGCTCTTGTGGTTGCTTTTGCCGCAGTTCTCTTTACCGGCGATTGGGATCGGTTTCTTGCGGTGCTTGTCGTTGCGACGCCATGCCCTCTCATTATCGCGATACCCGTTGCCATAATTGGGGCAATATCTGTTTCCGCTAAGCGTGGAATTATTATACGAGACCCGTCGCTGCTTGAAACAATTGACAGTTGTTCAACGATGATTTTAGACAAAACGGGCACGCTGACTCTAG
>CAYTAW010000188.1:782-6991 GCA_964435675.1 uncultured Bdellovibrionales bacterium | reverse complement strand
CATCGGCACGAGGCAGAAATTAGAGAAATCCTCGGGAATCCATTTGAAGAAAAGTTCGAAACTTCCTTCGTTCCACATGTTATCCCGGCCTCGCGCGGGATTTACGTGACGTGCTATGTGCGCGGCCGCGCCGCGCGCAGCGAGAGGGAACTACTCCAACACTATCGCGCATTCTACGCGACTAGTCCTTCAATCGTCATTGAGGACGGCGTCCCCGAGCTGCGCTCCGTTATCGGATCGAACTACTGTCGCATCGGAGTGCGGACGCGCGGAAGCCACGCAGTCATCATTGCGGCACTCGATAATTTAGTGCGCGGCATGGCAGGTGTGGCCGTACAAAACATGAATATCATGTTTGGACTTGCTGAACACACGGCTCTCGATCAGCCCGCGCTGGGAATTTTATAAAAAAATCGCTCTCACACCGCAGAACGGAAGCTGCGCATCGTTCCTAAAATATCCTGAACAGCTAGCAGGTTTCGCCTTAACGTTCGTTTTCTCGAAGTATCACCTTCGGTGTCTTTAAGATTCAACAACCCGAACACCGCGTGATAGAAGCCCGAAAGCGACTGCGCAGGAAGATTCGAACCTGGATACTGTTCGTTCACCACCTTGAGGAACGACTTGGCGTTCACTTCCTGAGTCGCAGCGTTAAGCAGCTCTTCACTATGAGGGAACTTTATCTCGTCAAGCCACGCGGCGACGTCAATAAAATTGAATAACCAAATTTTCTCCTGAAGAGAATATGGCGCTAAATCGAATTCTTTAGCCGAAATAACACGATCGATACGTGCGAATTTATCGGCGGAAAAGTGATTATTGGTCAAAGAATAAACAGCAAACAGCACGTCCTCCTGCAGCTCCCATGTGCGCACCGCGCTGTACTCACCATCGGTAGCCGCCATATCGGATGAAGCTGCGGAAACCGGCGCGCCTGTTAAGCCGAGAATATCTTCATACTGTTTGCATTGCACATCGATTGCGTGACTCAAGTCACGTACGTAGTCGTCGATTTCATCCTCCGTCATCGCCAACAATTCCTCTGTAAAGCCGAATGTGCGAGGCATATCAAGGACCGTGGGAACCTCATGACTCACGCTCGGCTCTTTTGCCAGAATCGGGTTGAGGCGGCGCACTTCTTCGGCGGCGAGCGCCGTGGCTCGGAATTCCCGGCGGACTCTCACGTAGTTTTCTTTGATTTCACTAAGTTTAGCCGAAAATTCTGCGCGGCTTACAGGACTCGTAATTCGTAACAACGTCTCTTGAAAGCTCTCGAGAAAGGTATCTCTCAGCTCTGCTCGCACTCTCGGACGATCGGACGCCGGAATCGCTCCGCCATATTCACCAATAAAGAAACTTTCAATCCATGTCGCCACATGAGAGGCGTACAAGCTCTCGACCATGCGTAAATAAGTGTTCTTATCTTTTAAACGGAGACTATTACAAAATGTTTCGGAAGAGCTGAGCGACAAAAGTTCAAGCGGTGCGCCGGTATCGGGGTCACGCTTGGTAATGACCAGTCCGGAAAAATCGAGCGAAGGTGATTGCTTGATAATGCTCTTTGCAATTACTTCACCGATAGCGACAAGTCCGCCCTCAATTTGCGCGCGGGTCCACTCCGTCAGGTGCACGAGGTCGAGACGCTCGCCATCATAGAAACGCCGATACATTAAATCTCCGTCACGGTAAGGCAAGTCAGCATCTTCGATATCCTTCCGGAGTATAGCTTTGAACTGTTCGGCCTCAGTCGAG
This sequence comes from uncultured Bdellovibrionales bacterium, assembly GCA_964435675.1. Classification (GTDB taxonomy): domain Bacteria; phylum Bdellovibrionota_C; class UBA2361; order UBA2361; family CAYTAW01; genus CAYTAW01. The sequence continues at coordinate 5,239 of CAYTAW010000188.1, read as the reverse complement.
TGCCTCGAGCCGGCTATCCGCGATAACGTCTGACACAGGTCATTCTGAGAATTTTGAAATAGTTCAACGAGATAGGTGAGCTCACGAGGTGTCGCCTGCTTTAGCAGCTTCTCAACCTTCTCGGTCTGCCGAAGCTTCCACATTGATTCTCCGTATTGATTTTCACGGACAACGATGCGCTGTTCGGGTTCACCGACGTTTCCCACGAGAACCACATAGCTCTTTTCCTGAATATCCCCGAATGCGTTTACGAACGCCGAGGGATGGTGGTCGAATGTGAGCGCAATTTCGGGTTTACAGAGTGCAAGCCAATCCGCAGTCGGCGCTCCCGGCACATTCTTCATTGCCCAGTTAACAATTTGACCATTGATTGGATCGCACGGTCCTCGGGTCACGAGACGCTCCGGCGGGTCGAACGAATGGCTAAACTGCCGGGTACCGTCAGGATACGTTTTAAAATAGCCGATCTCGACTGCTTTCAGCGGCGTCGAAAAGCCTTTACCAAAATCAATTTCCTTGCCGCCAGTGCGCAAAATATTGCACATTATTCGGACATATTCGGCATCGGTTAAATCCTCGTAGGCTAGCTTAGGATGGGTGTGTGCGCGCTGTACTGAGGCAATTCCTTGCAGCTCCCCCTTAAGACGCTGTATTCCCTCGCTCCAGTGATCACGATAATTAATCGCTGAGCGCACCAGGTCGGTGAAAAGCGTTCGCACGCTGTTCTCGTGCTGCCCCGCTTGAATCGGACTCTCGGTAATCGGGTCGACTACGAGAAAGCGCGCCTCAACTTTCTTTCCCGCTTTGGGGATGAGCATATCCTGCAGCTCGGTCATGGCGCGAAGGAAAACTTCGGGATTGGGATCCTCAAGAAGTTTTTGCATACCCTCGGTTTGGCTCGGCGTAATGAAGCGCATGCGCTGTGATTCGGCGTACAGCACTTCACCAGCATTAATTCTCTGAATTGATTTTCTTATAAACGAAGGCCCTGGGAGTAATGGCTGAAGCGCGGTTTGATGAAGCCTGCCAAGCATCTTCGGGATTATTAGGCGCGCTTCCGTATTTTCCCCCATCAACAACAGAACAATCTCGCCCCCCGTATCACGGGCCGCCTGCGCGTTTATTTCTATTGCCTTCTCATACATCCTGAGCAAACCGTCGAGTTCAACTCGATCGGCTGCGCGATTACCATTACTTGGATCACCAATCCTACTTATGAGTCTGCTATGGTCCTCAATTCGAATAATATAGTTATTGCCGTCGATGAAACCGCAGACCATATTGTCATTGAGGACTCCGTCCGGAGTAGAACGCGGAAAGTGCTCTGGACATTCTCGAGTCGCATACAGCGCTCCTGCAAATACCTTATCATGCGTAGGAAAGCGCAGCGCCGCTTCGCCGATAGCCAGCAAATTCGAATTGGGAAACGTAACTGTCCAGCGACGGCTTTGTTCCGCATGCGAACAGATAATCGGCACGCTCTGCATTGGTGCGCGCGCTGCCGCAAGTAGCCCCGACTCAAGATCGTACAGATGCGCGACAGATATGTTGCGCACCGCCATGTCTATAACCGTGAACGAGATATCCCAATCCGGCACACGGCCAATTGATGCAAACTTGGCCTCGCGGAAGGCGGAGTGCTCCTCACGGGACGCGCCACCCGTAATAATCTCGCCCGTGCCGCTTGGACCGCCGGACACCATGCCTGAAATCTCTTAATCCAATGAAAGTTGTTGAGCGTCTTCAATGCACTTTTGTGTGCATCTAGAGTACTGAAGACCCAGCTCAATATTGTACACCCGGTGTAGGCTTACTCAACCGGACTTACCGATAAATCACGATAAGTAGACAATTTCTAACTTTAAAATACCAGACAGCCGGCCCACTCGGCAGCGCTAAGCTGGCGTATTTCGGCATGTTTTTCATTCGCCGAGCAACAGCGAAATCACGGCTTTTTGAGCATGCAGTCGGTTCTCGGCTTGATCAAAGATAACTGACCGGGAACTCTCAATAATGTCATCTTCAACTTCCTCTCCCCGATGCGCCGGCAAACAATGCATAAAGATAGCATCTGGTTTTGCCTGTTCGAACATTCTGGCGTCGATCGTGAATCCCATGAAGTCGCGGCGCCGAATGCGGGCTTGGTCTTCCTGTCCCATCGATGTCCAGGTGTCGGTATAAACGACGTCGGCATTTTTTATTGCGACATTCGGATCGTGCACGATGCGGCATGAGGCGCGACGATGTTCCCCCTGCGGCTCATAGCCCTCGGGGCACGCGACCGTAAGTGAAATTCCCAACTTTTGCGAAACGCTGATCAAAGAATTGCAGACGTTATTTCCGTCGCCAATATAGCAGAGAGAACAACCGTCGAGCGTAGAGCGATGTTCGAGGATCGTTAAAAGATCCGCGAGCGCCTGACATGGGTGCTCGAGATCCGAGAGTCCGTTTATCACCGGAACACTTGCATATTGAGCGAAGGTGACAATATCGGAATGGAAATTAGCGCGGATCATCACCGCGTCGACGTAACGCTCCATCACACGCGCGATATCGGCTATCGGTTCGCGCTGTCCCATACCGATCTCTGGACCTGAAATATACAATGCGTGACCACCCAATTGATGCATGCCTATTTCGAACGAGACGCGGGTGCGATTCGACGGCTTCTGAAAAATCATCGCAAGGGTTTTTCCCGGCAGCGGGCGCGCGGCAGTGCCGCTGCGCACCGCCTTCTTCAAATCTTGCGCCGTCCGTAGAATATGGAGCAGTTCGTCTCGTGTGAAATCGTCAGTCGAGATGAAATCCCGTCCCTTAAAGTTCATCGATCACCCCGCGGACGACGGTGCGCAATCATAGTTCCGATACCGTGATCAGTGAAGATCTCGAGCAGCACAGCGTGCGGATTTAACCCATTGATAATATGCACGTGTTTTACGCCGTGCTTAATCGCTTTAATCGAGTCCGAAAGTTTGGGCTTCATTCCGCCCTGAATATCGGGGTGTTGTAAAAGTGTTTCGGCGCTTTCTAGATCGAGAAAGTCAACGAGCTGCTTGTCGCGCATAACGCCGGGAACATCGGTCAAAAAGATCAGTTTCTCCGATTTGAGGCCGATAGCGACCGCTGAAGCCACTCCATCGGCGTTGATATTCATCGTCATACCTTTGCTGTCAGCGCCGATAGAAGATATGACCGGAATATACCCCTGCTTGCAAAGCGTCTCGAGTAGCTCGGGACGACAGCGTTCCACTTCGCCGACCTGCCCGTGATCGACGCCGTTGCGCTTGGGCATTTTTCTGACATCGAGCAAGCTCGCGTCTTTTCCTGAAAGCCCGATTGCCTTTCCGCCGAATTGATTAATTTGTGAAACGATCTCACCACTAATTTTCCCCGAAAGAACCATCTCGGCGATCTCCACCGATTCGAGGTCGGTAACGCGGTACCCATCGACGAATACCGGCTCCTTGCCAACTTTCTTCATCCAGTCGGTGATTTCATTTCCACCACCATGAACGACTACCGGATGAACGCCAACGTATTTGAGCAAAACGATATCGGAGGCGAACGACGAGCGCAGCTCCGGTTCAATCATTGCCGAACCACCGTATTTAATGACGACCATTTGGCCGGCAAATTTTTTGATATACGGCAGCACTTCGACAATCGTGTGCGCCTTGCCTATCTTTTCAGCGATTTCTTTCTCATTTGCCATACAGCCTCCATTGTATTCCACATCATCTGTGTAGTGCGTCGCGTTTTCAAGTCTTTTTCTCCAACTTGTGCTCTCCGAATTGCACATGTAAAACTACGTCATGGTCGCAGCTCGACAATTCAGCATCATATTTTGCGGTATGGCACTCTGCGTGTCCCTGCTCACGTCATGCGTCCCCACTATTGCGGGAAGCGGTGCGGGCTACTCGATTGCGTACGTAGCGGGTGAGCTTCAAGCACAGGAAGAGCTTTCAATTGACGAGGCATGGCCAGCCACAATCCGCGCGCTTGAGTCACTCGAACTTCAGGTAAAGGATCAGGACAAGGATTCACTAAGCGGAAAAGCCGTCGCCTATGGCGCAGACGATAAGAAAATCACTGTCAGATTGCGGCGCGATTCAGCGGGCGTTACCTCGTTCAAGATTCGCGTTGGGCTCTGGGGCGATCAAGCATTCTCAATGACCATTCTCGAGAAAATTGAAGAAGAGGGCGGCCTCGGCAGCGCACCGAAAGGCCGGCCGCGCGTACCGCTGATTGAACGGCCCGCAAATGGCCCAGCACCAGCTCCGCGGGAATCTCTGTATTAATCTCTCCTTCCTCGTCCCCTGTGTTAGCTAAATAAATATAGGTGGCAGACAGCAACCGGCAGTCGGCTTACGGCTATTTTTAACTGATATAGAGCAGGTTGCGGCATGCTAATTACTGTCTGCAGGGGCCCAACAGATATGCTTCGGATGGGCAAATCT
>CAYTAW010000188.1:0-772 GCA_964435675.1 uncultured Bdellovibrionales bacterium | reverse complement strand
TTTCAATATTTTTGTAAACTCAACAGCACTAACTGGGCAAATCTTCAGAACAGATCTTCGATATCTTTCCCAAGCGCCGTTCCCATCGCATGAGCGCGCTCGAGCAGAATCCAATAATAGCGATACGAAGCGCGATCGTGAAGCTGATTTTTGAAGCTAATCGGACCCCACTTTTCACTCATCGCGCGCAAAATAATCTCTTTGGCTTTTTCGACTTCACCGTAATCTTCTTGCATGCCTTCGAGGATAGGTTCAATCTGCGCAGGATGAATGCTCCACATGCGTTGAAATCCGAACTCATGCTTGGCGCGCCGCGCATCATCGCGCGCTGAGATTGGCGACTCGAGCGCGACACACACGTTGTGGGTCGCCACCTTGCCAGCGCCGAGCGCTGCCGCCGAAATTTCAGTGCGCGCACGGTAGAGCACTGCATGCTCGAACTGCAGCGGGCTGCGCATGCACGCCGCCGAAATTGCGCCGCGATGCTCCGCGATATAATCCATCAATCCGAAGTCCAGTGTCTCTACCGCGTCGAGTTCAGCGATCTGCGCTGCTTCACGGAGCGCGCGCGGCGTTTCGACTAATACATGGATCGGAATCTTCTTCGTGCCGCCGCTCTGCGTCTGATACCGAGCGATAATCGAAATTGCGCGCGCAACATCGTCGACACCCCCGACCTTAGGAAGCGTAATATATGCCAGCCGCTCTCCCACCGAACAAACAAGCTGCTCGATTTCCGATTCGAACCGGGCATGGCCGACATCGTGCACGC
>CAYTAW010000187.1:0-6999 GCA_964435675.1 uncultured Bdellovibrionales bacterium | reverse complement strand
AAGCACAATCACGTGATCGATTGCGGGGTTTCCTTCAATCAGCTCTCTATGGCGGTCTTCCGTTAGCCAGAAAATTTTCGAATTCGGGTACGCATTTCTGAACGCTGGTAGCACCTGTGTTGCGTTTATGATATCCCCGATAGCGCTCAGGCGTACGATTAGAATCGATTGGGGATCGTCGCGTTGAATCATATGGGGTTTAATTAGCCCTACAAACGGTCGGCCGGAAAGGGCTTGAAATCCGCGCTTCCCGGCGCTTTCCACTCTATATTGAACTCAGGCTTTCCCTGTTCAAAGTAATATAGCACAGAAAATATATTACGGCCCTTATGGAGTGTGACCTCGAATTCTTTTGATAATTGACCGCTTTCAGAGCTCGTCATCTGAGCGATTGGGATCGCGCTGCTGGAATACTCGGAGTGGTAAAGCTTCGCCACGCCGTTCGTGCTAATGCGGAAGGTATAGGCGCCTTCGGCAGCAATAGTGGTCGAAACGCGCCACAAAAACAACGCGGGTTTATCGCTTAGGCGAATGTCAACCGATATGTGGCTTACCGCACTTTGTGTCAGTAATACCATCTGCGCTGGATCGAAAATTGACGGCGTGGCGCCGGTCTCCGTTTGATAATATAAAAGTGTCAGTGCCTCGCTCTCCGGCCTCAGTTTCAGCGTTCCGCTTGGGACGGATTGATTTCCCGAATTGTCGTGCGCATGCACACGAACTTCGTGTTCACGCAACGGATCGAGGCCGGTAATGAGCGCCTGAAGCTCTCCTGCGTTTCTATATAAGTGGCCATCTACCGTGACTGCGTACGCAACCTCATCGTTCGCGTCAACTGATTCGTCCCACGTGATGCGCGATCCTCCGCCCCAACTTGCCACTTGGCGCAGGTTTCGGATCGGCGACGGCGGAGTGATATCGAGCGGTGTTTGCGCGAATGCTGAATTCGAGATCGCGGAAGCGTGGCCGGCGCCCGCTATTCGCGCCTGGTATTGGTAGCTAAAGCCCGGGCTGACTAACGTATCGGCGTAGCGCCCTTTTGCGAACGGAATTTTTGCGCAGAGGAAAAAAGGGGTCGTGAACGGGGTGATGCGCGCTACGGAGAAATGATCAATTTTCTCGCGCACCATTTCCGCCGCTCTTTTCCAATCGATGCGTATGACCTCGGTGCCGTCTTTGTGTTTCTCGGCGGTTGTAATCGGTTGCAGCGTCACGGTTGCTTCGGTGGCCAGAACGGCCGCAACCCTATATTCTGCCTTATCGTCGCTCGGCGGCGGTGTGTCAAAGTATTCTGTGCCTTTGACATCGGCTAGTGGAATAATGTTGACCGGCTTCGATTCCGAGCGGTAAATCTCGAGTATTGCGTCGCGCGGAATCGAGTGCTGCGCGGTTTTCCAGTGTACGTCGATCTGCTTCGCTGATTTCGACTGTGCGCTCAGAAAATTATTCTCCAGCTTGAGAGGTTCGTGCGCCGCGTCCGTAAATTCGAACCATGGGCTCTCCAGCGGAGCGTGGTCGTCCGAAGCGTGTATTCGCGCGCGATATCTTCCGGGGGACAGGTCAGTGAGCACCCGGGAGTTGCCAGCGCTCTCTGCTACACCTGCTCTTTCCCATTGATACTCGGTATAGCCGGCCGGCGCGTACAGTGCGGGGGAGAGGGATTTTTCATAGGGAGGGAGAACCGAAGAGACGGGCTCCGCGGGGAGCGAGAGCACCTGGGGGGTTTCGCAACCGATTCTAATTTGCGCGGGCAGGGGAGACCACGCCGACCAGTGCTCTTTCAGCCGCAAGCGGCACCCGTAGGTTCCGGGTTTGCGCACGCGCAAGATGTTACTCGCCGCGCCGGAAAGAATTTCCCCGTCTTTGCGCCACTGATATTCCTCGAAGCCCGCAGGCGCGTGTAGTTCGACTTCGGACGCTCCGCCACACAGTGACTTTCGTCCATAACGAACCCACGGATTCGCTTGGTGAACCGAATTTATCCAGCGCAAAAAATCCGGTTCGCTCCAGGCGTTTTTCCAGCACCGATGTCTGAGAAGAGGGTATTCAGTATAGCGAAACTGGGCGCCCTGATTGGTCAAGTTCTTGAACAACGCCCGACCGTCTTGCGCCAATGGAGCGCGCCGTCCCATAAATAACCATATTGGCATCGGCATGATTCGATCGATCGCGTCAGAGGCTAGCGTATCAAGCGGCGTTGCGCTGATGGTTATAAGCGCGGCAAATAATTCCGGATACAGAAGCGCGAAATTCCAAGCCGAGATACCTCCCGCCGAAATGCCGTGCGCCACGATTCTGTTCCGATCCACCCGCGCAAACGGAACAAGTTGCTCCTCGATTAAATTTTTTATCGCTAAAAAATGGCCCTCGTGAAAAAGCCCATCTCCTGAAGCTGCCTGCGGAAAAAGCAAGAAGCCGTCAAATGAGCTTTTCTCGACCAAGCTCTGAAAATGCTCGGCCCCTTGAAAGAGCTGCAATTCATTATCGTAAATATTTCCCAGCTCTCGTCCGCCATGCAGAAAAACGATTAATGGGTAGCGTTTATTGCTATTTTTTTTGTAGCCACGCGGGAAGCGAAGGCGATAGGGCATTCCTTTATAGAAGTAGGATTTAAACGCGTTGGTTTCGAACTCCAAACTCTTGGTCGAGACCCACTTGGAAAGCTCGCCGAATTGGGGGATGCGCGGGGGGTGTTCTTGATTGAAGCGTATTTGGGGATCGGCGGGATTAAGTGCTGACTGCGCCTGCCCGCACCGGGAGGCTAATATAATCGAGAGTGCCAATAGGAGAGGAAAACGTCTAATCATTTTGAAGTGACGCGCAAATGAATCCGATCGAGGCGGCAGCTAGGATCTCGATTCTATTACATTGCGGGGACAGGGCAAAGGGTGCAATACCGATGACCGGCTTGTCTCGCCGGAGCAAAGGCGAAGGCGGAACACTCGATGCTTATGAGGTTGTCTGGTATAGTTCAGCCAATGAATACGCACGCTACCAACGCACAGTTCTGGATTACGCACCTTCAGCTCTCGCCTCATCCTGAGGGGGGTTATTTCAAGGAAACGTACCGCTCTTCGGGAACGATTCCTCAATCGGCCCTTCCCGCAAACTTTTTAGGCGAGCGGGCCTATTGTACGGGTATATATTATTTGCTCGAGCAGAATGATTTCTCTGCATTTCACCGGATTCGTTCCGATGAAATGTGGCACTTTTACGGCGGAGGTTCGCTCGATTTACATGTGCTCCATCAGTCTCGACATCAATTGATTCGGATTGGCGCGGGTGTCGATCGCGGAGAGCGCCTTCAATGGATCGTGCCCGCGGGGGCATGGTTTGCGGCGCGCCCTACGCACGGAAGCAGCTACGTTCTCGCCGGATGCACGGTGAGCCCGGGATTTGATTTTGCAGATTTTGAGCTCGGCACTCGCGCGCAATTGTATGATGAATTTCCGCAATATCAAAACATAATCGACGAGTTTACGCGCACCTAATCGGTGTCAATTTTCTGGGCTCGCGCCAGAGTTGAAAAATGCTTTTATAAATAATCGGTTTTCAGTTTTTGTTTTGTTGTGATCTTTCTTTCAGATAATGTGCACCCAAAGTGCTGGGTTACCCGGAGGAGGGGCGTGTCATGGGATTGCCGCAAGAAAGAACCACACCGTTATTTCAGGGACCGAAGGCCGCGAGTATGGCGGCGCAATCTATCGCCTATGGGATGCAGCAAATTGCCAAAGCGCCCGAGCTTGCCATCACTCAGATTTTTCAGGGGCTGGCATTTGATGCTGATCATAAGGCGGCGATCTTCGCGCTGGTTTCGAGGAGTGGAAAACCGTGTGTTAGGCTCGACGCGAGTGTGGCGCAGCAGATCGATCTAGGTAGCTCGACTGATGAAACGAAAGCATTGCTACGCGCGCTGCATCAATTCGTTACGCGCGAATGTAATTTGAATGCTATTCCCAGCCTCGCCGTAAAAGCGTTTGAGGCGCGCATGTTTTCGCTTTCATTTGATATCGCAGTATTCTTTTTTACCAAATTGAGGGAAGACTCGTCATCGATAAAACTAGACTCGCTAATCACCGGGCTCGAGATACTTGGCAAAGCCAACGGGGCCGGAACTGATGCCCCGGAGACGTTTCAGTTTCAGCGAACGCTCGGAAACGCAATAGCGGTTGCGGCTGCTGTTCAGAAGAGCAGGTTCCCTGCCGAGTCTCGTCTCACGGCAGCGATTCGCGGCGCGGAAGCAATTGCCGCCGGTGAAAGAATCTCGAGTGGTAAAACGCACGCGGATGCTCCGGAAGGAACGGCGTATGACACACCCGCGAAAGGCTTCGATTACAACGCGGCGCTTGAACGCTTGAAACACGAACCTCTGGAGACGAATCTGATCCCAATAGAGGAAGCGCTGGCTGCGTCGCGGCTGAAGGATGTCGAACGTCTCAAAGTAATGTCGCGAGCGTTGCAGTGTTTTACCGGAAACGCTATTACGCAGCCGATTGTCCGGCGGCAAGCGGACCTCCAGATAGCGCTGGATTCTCGCCGCCTGCTGGAAATAGATGCGCGCTTGTCTCGCGAAGCGAATCCATCTTTGCAAACGCAGCGCGACGAGTTGGCACGCGCATTGTATGAACTTAAAGTGCGGGAATACGGCCAGCGCCTAACCGCAGCGCCCGACGACATTAAGTTGCGAATTCAACTTGCCGAAGCGCACCGTATGGAAGGCGATTTAGATTCGGCTCTCGAAACGTTGCAAAAGGGCGCTCGGAATACGATGGATGGGCAGCAGCGCAAGACGTTCGATACGATGCTCGGAGACCTTTTTTTTGCCCGGGGTCAGTTTCGCATTGCGCTCCGCGCGTACCAGGAGGTCGTTGGCAACAGCAAGCCCGAAACACTCGCTTCGACACCGCAGACCCTCGAATTTTCGGCGCTTGTTAAAGTAATCACCACTCTATCGAAGCTCGGAGAGGGGAGGGGCGGCGCCGAGCATACGGAGCGCGCGCTCGAGTTGCTCGAGCCGCTCTATTTGATGCTCTCTGAAGTCAATCCCGAGATTCGCGCCCTCTATGATCAGCTCACGAGCGCCTCATCTGAGGATGTCGATGACCGGCGTACGCACTAATATGAATTGATCTGCTATGACGAGGTGCCTCTTATCGCTTGGATGAAAACCGTCCCCTTGGCTTACGAGCTAACCGTCGCTCGCCGTGCCTGCGCTCATAGCGCGCAGACTCCCCCGTGATCTCTCGGTATGTGTGAAGTGTGCATGTTTCGAGATTTACATCCGAAGTTTCGAAGCAGGTTTTTCTCAGCATCTATTCTTCGATGTAGTCTTCGGGTCTTTTGAGGTCGATATGGGTCGGCGCCTTGTGCGAGCGGCGCACGATAGTGCGGAATCGATCGTAAAAAGTTGTTCTCCGCTCTCGGAGAAGCAGAACTCGCCTTTAGGATCCCAATAATAAAATTTTGTGCCGCTGCAGAGTTGGCAGTCGGCCGAAACTTCCTGCCGGCACGCTTAGCAGACTACTCGAATGAGATTCAACGAAGGATTCAATACCGCCATGCGGCGATCATAAGAGATCGGTTGCAATTCGACAAACGGCGTCTAGCCCTCCGGCTATTTAGACACCGCGCCGAAACGGTTCGCCCGAGCTTGAACGCCCTCTGCGTTTAGACTCTGTTTAGGAAGCTTGAGCGCTCCTTTACGGTCGGCGCTCGAAGGGTGCGTATCAAGCCAGCCGCCCCGTCTGCCGACTTGCGCCTTGGCAATCTGATCGAGCATTGCAGGCAGCCCTTTGACGTCATAGCCCGTCTTTGCCATTAATTTTGCCGCAAAATCATCGGCTTCGTATTCCTGTGAGCGGCTATAACCGCTTTTAATGAGTGTATCGAAAACCTGGTTAACGGAATCGCCGAATACTTCAGTTACCATACCGACCTCGGACGGCCCGTAGCTGGATACCGCTTCTTTGCCGATAATCATCGCTGCTTCGCTCAGTCGACCGTTGGAGATTGCCTTAACGCCGTGACCCAGAATAATGTGGCCGATTTCATGCGCAAGCACTCCGGCTAATGCTTCCTCCGTCGGCATTAATGAGAGGAATCCGCGCGATACAAAAACAAATCCGCCCGGAGCTGACAGCGCGTTGATCTCATCAGTATCGAGAATTGCAAAATGATATCCGCCGAATATTTCGGGGCGGTTCGATCGCGCCGCAAGCGCCTGACCGACTTGATTGACATACTTGGTAAGCGCAGGATTTGCACGATATAGCGGATACTGCCGTAAGATAAGAGCGGACACGCTACGTCCGAGATAGAATTCCTGCTCGTCATTCAACGTGCTGGCCGCTTGTTCAAGTTTACCACCGGCTTTCAATAGAGCATCAACTTGACTGCTGCTCACGACGCCGGTCGAATCAATTATATTTTTCCCGATATCTTTGCCGAGATCGTCGAGGCCGATGCTCGGCCATCCTATCGTGAGGGCGGTAATCGCTAAGAGAATAAGAGCAATAATGTGCTTGTTCATATCAATCATTCTCAGAATTTTAGAATTTAAGAAGTGAGTTTCCCCTGAGCCACGAATGCGGCTTCCTCAACCGGATCGACAGTTGTCTTTTCCACTTCGTCCACGGCTGCGAAGTCAATTCCCTTCGCAGACCCGAAGTTATTCTCGATCTGTTTATTGAACCCTTTTCCGGCCATCACTACCGAACTTTGATCGACATTCTTGCCGGCATTTCCAGAGGCCGCCGCATTAAAGACGATTTTACGCCGAGTAACTGATGATACGTGAATATATCCTTCGTTCGATTCATGCTTCACTTTCAACCACGACTTGTCCGATGGCGCTGCACCGATCGGCGTAAGCGCCGCCCCATAGGTCAAGTCGGCCACGGGCGCGGACCAAAATTCAGGCTTCGAGCGCAGCTTGCTGGAGCGCACTAGTAGATAGAGAGAGGCCTCCGGTTGGGCTGAATGACGAGCGGTGGGTGTCAG
>CAYTAW010000186.1:0-7032 GCA_964435675.1 uncultured Bdellovibrionales bacterium | reverse complement strand
AGTTAAGAGAATTCGACCGAGTTTACAACGTGTCGCGACATGCATGGAAAGCCAATGAACCGCTTCAGAGTCTCGTGCGCGGTAGCAGTCAGCCACGTTGATGTAATAGAAATGCGAACGTCGCGCCCAAGCTAGTGCCCCAGACGAGATGAGCGCCAATCATCAGTGCATTTCGCTGAGCGGGGTGTTCCGTTGCCGGTTTAAGAATATCAAAAAGGGGACTCCAATCATGTAGCTGACGACCAGACTCCTACGCAGAACAGAATTCCCGAAAGTCAGAAAGGACGCCAAGAATCGTTAGCCAGCCATTCGTCAATTCCTGGGCAGAATCCCACGAATCCGAAGTGCTTCACCAGTGTCATCCAGTTTCGCCCGTCATTCCCCGCCTGATTATCCGCTCCCGCTTAAGATATCAAATCGTTAATGATCTCCTTGGGAGGTAGAGGATACTTTTCAGAGCGAGAAAGAAAGCGAAACGCGACAATCATCGCTACAGTCATCGGAACGGTGGCAATCAATCCGGCTAGAATTCCATACAGAATGTGCATTTGTTTCCTCGCTTGGTTTTGGCTTCGGAAACTAACGGTCTGCCGAGCCTTGGACATTCTGTCATTCCGCAAATGCCGTCGTTTTGCCTAGGCCACGATGCATCTCACCATTAGACGAGATAACATAGAAGGAGGCGTATGACGGGCCTTTCCTGTCGCAGTGGGCGCATGAGGAATAGGATGCGCTAGTAATTCTGAGAAGTCCCTACCGCAGAGTACGCTTTAATCGCCATCTGAGTGGGCCGCTAGGCGATAATCTAGTGGATGGACTTTGTAATAGACGCAGCGTCCCCGTCAGTGTCGATATCTATTTGATTTTTAAAAGGAGCCTATCGTTCACGCAACCCTTCGTCTCGATAACCGCCTAAAGAAAGCGGTTGGATGCTAACCAACATTCGCTCTCGTATTCTTTGAAAGCGCAATCAATCGTATGGCGATCAGAGCGAAGTTGTGACAACTGTCTTATCGTTTGGCTCAATTGCCCAAGAGCAATTTTTGCGTCGTCTATTCGTTCGCGCACTTCTGTAAAGATTAAATGGAATCCACCGCTTTGATGCAGGCCGACCGCCTCAACCAATCCGCTAATTTGAATAAATTGAAGAGAAGTCATAGCTTTGTCGAGCTGCATCGAAGCGTCATCTAATCCTGCAAGTTTGACTCCGATTTCTTCAAGCGAGGTATGAATTTCCTGCATCGAGGTTTCCATCGCTTTCTTAAGGATTGTGGTCGAATGCGAACTCGTGTCTTTGTCGCTTGAATCCTCAACATTCAAGGCGTAACTAAGCAACATTTCAATTTGAAGTTTGGCGCTCGAAATAGTGAACAGCGAGGTGCTGATCTCGCTCGAAATGAAATTGGCCAAATGGCTAAGTTCGTCGAGTACCGAAGTAATCGACGTTGACGCGTTACGCATGTAGTCCGAAATGACCGCTAGTGGGGCGCCTGTGGCCCCTAGTCTTGACGAACGTACTGAGGTATTAAGTGAAATAAACCGAAATCCTTCGGTATAGTTAAGAATCGCCGAGGCCTTTTCATCGAGAATTCTATCGAGGTTTGAGTATTCGTCTAAGCGAGAAAACATGCCGTCAAGCTTTTGATAAAGCGATAATGCAATTGCGGCAATTCTTGCTTCTGTCGTGTGCGCCTTCTCCTTGGCAACAACGGGGATCAATGACATGTTTTGAGCGCGCAGAGTGCGGTCTCGTGACTTTAGTTCATGCTGAAGTATCCAATGCATGAATTCGCTATACGATGCGTATCCGAGTGATTTGAGCGACGAGATTAACTCTCTTTCTGATGCCGCCATACCGGCCCGCCAATCGGATAAATAGTGCTGCTCAATTGTCAGCAACTTTTTGTATAAATCACTAATGACCGGAAGAAACTCGCTCGTAGGCTTAAAGCGTATCGAGAGGAAGCCTTCGGCGGCGGGCACTGCAAGCGCGAGAACCCAATAATACGAGCCGTCTATGGCCATATTCTTTACGTAGGCAGCAATTTTTTTTCCCGCCAAGAGATAGTCCCATAGATATTTGAAAATAATCCGTGGCATCTCTGGATGGCGGATTATATTGTGCGGGGCGCCGATCAACTCGTCCTGCGCATATCCACTTATTCTGACAAAAACTTCATTGCAAGTTTGAATTACGCCGCGTTGATCGGTAAAGGAAAAGAAGAGTTCATTAACTTCGAACGGCCGTTCACGTTCAACCGGTTGGACCGTATAGCGCTTCATATATACCCTATGTTTCTCTCCTTGAAGATCGGAGTATGTAGGGAAAACCTTTAATGAGATGTCGCAATTGCCACCATAAAATCAATAAATCAATCAGCGTTGTTGACTCGGCTCAATGCTTTGAAAATCTCGGCGCAGACATCCTTTAAAGGCACTATTGAATGAACAGCCCCTGAATTAACCGCTGCCTTGGGCATCCCGTAGACGATAGATGAAGCTTCGTCTTGCGCAATATTAAACGCACCGGCTTCGCGCATTTTTAGCATGCCTTGCGAGCCGTCGCTTCCCATACCGGTAAGCATCACACCGACCGCATTCTGTCCCGCGCATTGAGCTGCCGATTGAAACAACACTTCTACGGCGGGCCTATGATGCCCCACCAATGGGCCATCTTTTACTTCAACATAATATTGTGCGCCCGAACGTTTGAGTAAGGTATGGAGATTGCCGGGAGCGATAAGTACGCGACCGGGGGTTACATGGTCTCCGTTCTCCGCTTCTCTCACCTCCACAGAGCACGTTGAATTTAACCGTTCCGCGAAGGCCCGAGTGAAGCCGGCGGGCATATGCTGTACTATAACGGTTCCGGGGCAGTCTACAGGAAAACAACGAATCACGGTCTCTATCGCTTGGGTACCGCCGGTGGAAGCTCCGATCACGACAACCTTGTTTGTCGTTCTGGTCATGGCTGAGCTGCTTTTTTTGATCTGTGTCTGGTCGTCATGCGAGTGACGCATTGCTCTGAGATTTGCAAGCACTGCGGATTTAATCTTGTCGCGAAGTTCGATTGACATATCGCCAATCGAATACGCGGCGCCCGGCTTGGCAAGCACTTCTACGGCGCCCGCCTGCACCGCTTCGAGCGCAACGACCGAGCCGGCCTGCGAAAGCGACGATACAATTATTACCGGTATTGGATGATGCACCATGAGCTTTTTCAGGAAGGTGAGCCCATCCATACGAGGCATTTCGATGTCTAAGGTGATTACATCTGGCCTCAACTGCACTATTTTATCGCGCGCAATATAGGGATCGGACGCCACGCCAACCACCTCTATTTCCGGGTCTAGAGAAAGCTCGCGTTCAAGCGTTTGTCTGACAACCGCCGAATCGTCAACGATGAGAACTCGAATCGGCATGTTATTTTGAATCGATGTTAAAGGTAAAAGCGATCGGCGCCCCATCAGCTAAGAACTCAAAGACTACATCGCGTGCGAAAAGTGCGTCAGCCTGTGATGAAGATATTGTGCAAACCGTAGGGTTAAGGAGGTCGAATACCACATCGTCTCCGTACGCTTCGGTGATAAAATTTCCGGCGAGAACGTTTCCTAGTTCACGAAACGCATCCTCTTGTTGAGGATCGTCGATGTTCACCTCCTCTGGCTCGCCAAGAAGATTGTGAGACAGAGCAGAAAGAAAATCGCGCTGCGCAATAATGCTTACGCTGCCCGATACGGCGCCGTGAAGTTCAATTAATGAATGGAAGAGGGGTTCGTCGAGAGCAAAGAGTTCGGTGCGCGGTTCGGGCACCTCATCAATCATCATCATACCCCAGTTTTCCAGTACTTTCGCCGCGGTGTTACGTAATGGATGATCATTTTTTTTCATTATGCACCTCGCTAATGACTTGCTCGATAGTTCGCGCAAGTTCCTCGGGAGACACCGGTTTGCGCAGGTAGGCCTTTACCCCCTTTAAGGCGAGTTCTTCCTTGCGCTCCTTGCTTCCCTCGGTAGAAACAATTATTACCGGAATATCTTTGTTTGTCTGATCGGCGTTTAGATGTGTCATAAATTCCATACCGTTCATAACTGGCATATTGATATCAAGGAAAATCACATCTATCCAATTTGAGTTGATTATCTCAAGCGCAGCTTTACCATTCTCCGCTTGATGGAACTGATTAACGTCAATGGAAGTCATGCCAAAGGTCTTTATTAATACCTTTCTGACGACGCTTGAATCATCGACAATCAAAATATTATAAGCCATACGAATTCCTTCAATTTAAATTAATCGTCTCTCCTGAGACTTTCAAAGTTGTTTTCCCGTCCGCTAAACTAAGTGATAGTGTGCGGCTTATATTCGCGCCGATATGTTCCGCTCTCAAAAGCAAATTATTTTTCCACAGAATTTTTTTCAAAATCGTATAGTTCTTCTTTCCAATTTCGAAGACATTGTTCTCGTCGTTAATGTTCGCTCCGCCGGCCGCGATAATAATGAGGTCCTTTTTGTCTCCCCCAAACTCCAATATCCTCTCTAAGAGCATCGAAAAGCCCGTATCCACATACATGCATGGATTCTGGGCCGCCTTTTCCGGGTCTGCTTTGGAAAAGGGGAGCAGGCAGTGAATCATTCCCCCGCAATTTTGGGCTTTATTATAAACAGAAATTCCCAAGCATGAGCCGAGATTTGGCGCAACTAAGATGTCCTCAGGGTTGGTGCTCACCTTCATTTGCGCGATGCCGATGAAATGTTGGTTGCTCATAGATTACGTTTTCTTCTGGAGAAGCGATGACCCGAGATTAGTTAAATTATGCTCTAACCCAATTAAGTTTTCAGAGTGGCTAATGAATAGATACCCGCCCGGCCGGAGTAGGCGTTCGAATTCGGCCACTATCTTGGCGCGTGTAACTTTATCAAAATAAATCATCACATTTCGACAGAATATAATGTCGAGCGGACCTTTGAGCGGATAAGGAAAGCGCACCAGATTTAACTTTTTGAATAAAATGAGCTCTTTCACTTGCGGACGCACGGCGTAAAACGATTTTCCGTCTGCGGTTAGGTGATCCATGAATGACTCACGAATCTGAGCCGGAATAGTGGCGCATTGCGGTGCGGTATAAAGTCCTTGCAGCGCTGTTTCAAGCACGTCGGTGCAAATATCGCTGGCAAGAATCCTCAACGTTTGTTGAGAAGAGAGCGAATGTAACGATTCAAATGCAATGGTATAGGGCTCTTCTCCACTTGACGCCGCCGCGCACCAAATCGAGATCTCTTTTTTAGATCCTTTCCATTCGTCAAGAATTTGACGTAACCGGACAAAGTGTGAGGCCTCTCTATAAAAAGAGGTCACGTTTGTTGAGATGGCGTCGATAAGGAATTGTAATTCTTCTCCCGCCACATCAAGCTCAATTATATTGAGATATTCCGATTCTTTCTCTAGGCCAAAGTGCCGCATCCGTTTCTGAATTCGATTAGAGAGAAGGGCTTTTTTTTCATCCTGTAAAACGATTCCCGATTCCTGGTAAATTATTGAGCGAAATGCTTCAAATGTTTTGGTTTCCATCGCTTCTCGTGCCCTGATTAATGGGTGAGGCCATATCCAGATTCGGCGAGAGGGGTTGGTAAAGGCTTTGGTTGACTTCGTGCGAGCTGAATGACTGAGCGAACATCAAGTATTAACGCGACATCGCCCTTGGGCATAATAGCGCACCCTGCAAATCCCTGTGATTCATTAAACACGGCGCCTAAACTCTTTATCACCGTGGAGCATTCTCCGAGAATATCGTCCACCACCAGAGCGACCTCTTCATTGTTGCATTCTACAACGACAACCGTTGCGTCAACTGACGAGTTGTAGGTGCGCTCTATGTTGAAGATATCGGCGATATGGAACAGAGGGAGATTTTTCCCGCGGAACAGGAAAGTCTCGCCGCAGTCGAGTACTTGCGACAACATTGACGGTGCGGGTCGAAGAAATTCCACGATTGAAAGACTGGGAATTAGGAACGATTCGCACCCAACCTGCACTTGTATGCCATCGATGATTGCAAGCGTGAGCGGGATCTCGATGGTAAACACTGAACCTTTTCCAAGCACTGATTCGATGTTTATTCGTCCACGCAAGCTCTCGACATTTCTGCGCACGACATCCATGCCGACGCCGCGTCCTGAAATATCCGTTACTGTCGCTGCAGTAGAGAATCCGGGGGCAAATATAAGATTGAATATCTCAGCTTCACTTAGTTTTTGTCCTTCCTGAACAATTCCTTTTTCGATTGCTTTGGTAAGAAGTTTATTCGTGTCGAGCCCGGCGCCATCATCTTCAATTCGAATATGTATGCTGCCGCCCGCGTGCGAAGCTGACAGTTTTACCGTTCCTGCCGCCGGCTTCCCTTTAGCGCGTCGGACATCCGCAGACTCTATGCCATGATCGAGGGAGTTTCTAATCATATGCATTAATGGGTCTGCCAATTTATCGATCAGATTGCGATCAAGCTCGGTATCTTCGCCTTCCATTACAAATGAAACGTCCTTCCCAATTTTCTTACTCGTATCCCACACGAGGCGCGACATTTTTTGGAACAGCGCTTTAATGGGGACGAGTCTCATAGACATTCCGATGTCTTGTAGATCGCGGGAAAATTTTTCTACCCGGTGTGTCGCATCCATGACACTTTGGTGATCGTGTAAGAGCTCGCGGCAATGTCTGATGAGCATCGAAGAGTAAATTACCATCTCCCCAATTGAATCGATCAATAAATCAAGCCGGTTTGTGTCAACTTTGACGAATGATTTTAACGAGAGCTTATCGCCTTTTTCTTCGGATTCTCCAGCGCCCGTTTGCTCAAGCTTTGTTTCTGTTCGTTTAGGTTGTGACGCAACCGGAGTGGCCGTTTTTCCGCTGCGATACTCCTCAAGCGTTAGGTCAAACTGTTCTGCCTGCGCGGAGTACTCCATTTGGCCGTCGCCATTAATCGCATCTTTTGCGCGCGCGAGTACGTTTTTCTGAAAATCTATATACA
>CAYTAW010000185.1:0-7036 GCA_964435675.1 uncultured Bdellovibrionales bacterium | reverse complement strand
ATGAATGACCAGAAGGGAATAATTATTTATCGGATTCTTTCTTTTCAGTGGCGCCTTCAGCGCTACTCTCTTCCGACCAAAGCGGGTGGCGGGTCGAGAAGCGCGCGTCGTCGATAATTATCTGAACACCGTGACGGTTGCGCATATTAATGAACACCGGGGCTTTAAGATTTACGGTCGTCATACGTGGATCGGAGCGCACGGTTACGATAACAAGAATTGCAAATTCATCGTCGTCTTTGAAATCACAGTCTTTATCGTTCTTGGGCGGCTTGACGTCGTACTCTTTTCCGAACTCGAACCCGTCAACCACAACAAATGCAAGGTTTTCGTCCTCAGTCGAGTGCAGCCAAGAAAATGGTGGCTTATGCTCGAACATAACGAACTTGGTGAAACGGGGGAATCCGATCAATCCGCCTGGAAGGTGAATCAAGCTCGATTCGGTGACGGCCATTTCGCCGAAACGCGAACTTCGCACCGTAATCAATGATTCGTTTGTGCTTGACTCGTCGCTCATTACTCTTCTTCTGCCTTCTTCTTCTTGCGCTTGATGACTTCCGGCTGCGCGCCTACTTTCGACGTTAACGAAGAAAGCGACCGACGGCCCTTAGAATCATCTTCGGAGAGGGAATCCTTTCTCCCCTTCCACGCCTCGCTCAATCCCTCAAGTCCTGCCTCAGGGTTCTGCGCTCCCGCAGCGGCGTTCTTATTTTCTTCGAGAATCTGCAGATAAATTTCTTCACGATATATGCGAAGAGATTTGTCCGCTTCGATTCCTATCCTAACTTGGCTTCCCTTTACTTCGACGACAACGACTTTTACGTTGTCCCCGATGTACAGGCTCTCACCAGGTTTTCTTGTTAAAATAAGCATTATACTGCTCCGCCATCCGTGGCTGTTTAAGCCTTTAAGGAGGTACTACGGCACCTCAAATCCACTGTAGAGAAGTACACCACCTCTACGGCTTACGGCAATCCGAAATCCTCGACCATCGTTCTACGGATAGACGGAGATTCAGGAGTCCGCAAAATAATTTGATGAGCAATTTTGTTTAATGGATTCAACAGGCGCCGCCTGCGTACGATAAAAACCGCAATAATTCTAAAGATAATTCAGGATGCTTAGATTGAGGGCACGTAACGTCACCTGCAACGACGCCTCAAATGCCGTTTGGGCGACCGAGAGGTTTGACGCCGACTCGACAACGTCGGCATTTTGCAAGTCATCTAAAACCTTTTGGGCCGAAGACTTGTTGAGATTTAGAAGCGACGTGGCCGTTTCGAGCCGTTTCATACGAGCACCGATGCTGACGCGCTCAGGCATGATGTCATTGGTTCTCGCCTCTTCGAGAAGGTCGAGCGCTTGAGAGATCTGCTGGGTCTGTAGCGAGTGCTCTGAGGACGTGTACGCCGCGCCCGTTCCATTCGGATCAACAGCGGTCGGTGGCACAGTCGTGATAAGCGGATTCGTTTGATATCCCTGGAGCGAACGACCGAGACGCTCAAGCGCTTGAATAGCATTCGTAAAGAGCTGATCGCCGTTCGTGGTGATGGTAAGATTAAGGTCATCAGTAACCTGCGCGGTACGCTGGATGGTTTTTCCCGGATCGGAGTCGAGGACATAGCGCTGCGAAGCGGCGCCAGTGGTGGGAGCGGAATAGGTCGACGCGTCGAACGGAGGATCGGTATCATCGGCGCCCCCGAAAATATATCGCCCCTGATAGGTGGAGTTCGCCAGCGAAACCAATTGATCGCGCAGCTGAAACACCTCCGCCGCCTGCTGAAACCTCGTTTCGAAGCTGTTGGTCTCATTTGCCGCTTGGGCAGCAACTTCTTTTCCGCGAATAATAATCTCGTTCGCTTCCGAGAGTATGTCATCCTGAAAAGTGAGCATGCTCGTGCTCGTGGTGATCCGCTTGGTGTATCCGTCAATGCGTCCCATCATCTCTTGGAATTGCTCGATAGTGGCAGCCTGGCTGCTTTCCCCCGGATCGCGCACCTTCAGTCCAGTCGACACCTCTTGGCTGTACTTGTTTACGCTCGCGCGATTCCTAAGCACATCAGCGACAAGATTATTATTTACGAATGATTCAGTGATTCTGGTGGTCATAGTGCATTCAATAACAAATCAAGTAAATCTTGCGCAGTTTTAATCATTCGCGCGCTCGCTTCGAAGGCCTTCTGCGAAGTGATCAACGCGGTAAATTCTTCATCGAGACTTACCGCAGAAACCGCGTCACGACGATTAAGAGCGCTTGTTTTGATCGACTGACCGATGGCGAGATCGGACTCGGCTCGAGTGAGTTTGTTCGAGATCGTGTTGACCGCTTCGCCGTATGCGCCGTTTAAAGTTAGCGTACCGGCATTTATCGAGTTTGTCTGAAACGAGTATGTTTGCGTGCGCAGAGCGGCGAGATTCGCCATATTGCGCCCATCACCGTCCGAAAACGTGGCAGAGGCCGCGGGTGGCGGGGTCAAATCAAGCGCAGCCGCAACGTTCTCCGGATTAGTAACGCCGAACCGGATGCGGGTGGAATAATTGCCATAGCCAGTGCTCGAATAGTTATTTGCTTCATCCGGAAGTCCGTTAGCGTTCGTATCGGCGGCTCCCGAATACGTAAACAAACCAAACGCACTGGGAGAGTTTCCATTTAGATCGCCCGAGGAAGGTTGATGGCCCGCAGTGACTCCGGATCGATCCGCTCCCAAGTACGCGGTATTCATAGTCACGAGAAGATTTCTCGAAATCGATTCGATCCGAGCGGCCATCTCCACCAAATGTCCTGTAGCTTGAAACGCAGATTTTCCAGTCGCGGTTGTTGGATCAACATATCCGCGAACCGAAAGTAATCCGCCAATTTCCCCGCCCTGATCTTTAAGGAAGTTGGTGAAATCTACCTGCTGAGTGCCGGCGCCATTGCTGTAGTCGTATACGATATAACTAAGCGTCCCGCCGGATAACGACTCCGGTAGTGCGCCTGTCGCAAAACTAGGCGTATTGGTAACACTCAACGAACGCGAGGTCGTTCCCGAAACAAGCGCAAAGCCGTTCGACAAGGAGACCGTCACCGACCCGTCATTTGTTTCCACGGTTGAAAAAGAGAGCTTCTCAGAAAGCTTGCCGAGAAGAACATCGCGGCGATCCCGCTCATCATTCGCCGACCTGCCGCCGCTTTCAAGCGTCGATATTCGGCCGTTCATTTCAGCGATTTGACTCGCAAGCGTATTGACCGTGTCTATTTCGGTCGGGATCCGATCGTTGGCATCTTTTTGGAGATTCGCCAATCCGTCATAGGTTGTATTAATCGCGGAAACTAAGTTTTGTCCAGCTTGAATGAAGGTTGAGCGCAATTCGATACTAGAAGGATTGAGCGACAAGTCGTTAGCGGCATTAAAAAAGCCGGTCAGCGCATTTCCGATGGTTAAATCATCCTCCGCTAATCCAAATAGCTCCTCCGCGCGCTGTAAAAACGAATTTTCTATTTCGGCGCGCGAGGCATCCGCCGTAGCACCGCGCAACTCACGGTCGACAAAGGTGTCGATCTGACGCTGAATCGATGAAACATCGACGCCGTTTCCGACGTTAACTCCCGAAAATGAGCCTGATTGAACGCGTGTCTCAAGCTCGACACTTCGGCGGCTATAACCGGGCGTGTTGACGTTAGCGATGTTATTGCCGATGTTGGCAATAACAGCCTGCTGCGCGCGCACTCCAGAGACCGCGTTGCCGAGGATTTTCGAGGTGTAATTTGCCATAGACCGCTACGTACCCTGGGGAGAAAAAATTTCCGCTCTAGTTCCCCGGATATAATCAGTGCAATGGCTATGCCAGAAACGATTACCTGAAGATAGTTCGATTATACAATTGAAACGGGACGTTGCATTACGCCTGTCGAAGTAATCCGCTGTATCGATCGCCCGCTGGGTGAACCGACTCACGCGCTATCCCCTGCACGGTGTAGCTTTTCTGAACTTCTTGGTTCGCAGAACGGAGAATAGAGAGCGAACTGGTGACTAAGCCCAATGAGAAATTGAGCACGCGCGAAAATTCCTGATTTTCACGCTGCACTTTGCGCACTAAAATTTTTAGATTTTCAATCAGCGGGAAGATGCGCCGTTGATCCGCCGGGGAAAAATAATTGGTCACGAAATCGCTCAGCTTTTCGGGCACGGAATCTCCCGCTGCTTTTCGAAGCAGCTCGGCGCGCTTACTGCGCTCCTGCGTCATCTGGTCGCACACGGCGGCGCGTTTCGCGCCAAACATATTGCATCGGTCAAGCGCTATTGCGGTTACCGCTTCGCGTTCCTGGCCAACGATTTCTAGGTATTTTTGATGGAGTTGGATTTCCCGTTCAACACTCGAAATAATTTGGTTGACCGGATATCCCGAAAGCATTCTTATTCCTCGTCATCTTCCGATATCTTACCCTTCGAGCTCAAAATCTCGAGAGTTACCTCTTCCGCCACACTCGCTGCAACATCATCAGTGGAAACGTGCTTGAAGTATTCGGCGGCCCCGCCCTTCTGGAGGAGCTGTTTAATCTCGCTGATGCGCGCTTCACGCGCCGGATCGCTCTTAAGAGACTCGAAAGTATTTTGCACTGCCTTACCAAGCGGAAGCCGCACGGAATCTTCTTCCGTCGCCGCGTTATCGCTCACCGCACCTTTACCCCTCTTACGATTTCCGTAAACCTCTTTTAAAAGAGCTTGGTTGCTGGCTGCCTCAATATCCTTATTGATTTTCATGGCTTTCTCTCTGTGTATAAATCTATGCTACCGTTTTAGATGCTCAATTAGCTAAAATCGTTACCGCTTTTCTTTTTTCGTCATTTCGCCCAAAACCGCTTCCTTTAAGCCAAGCGATTGGCTCTTCGCGAGTTCATGGGAGAACTGCTCAGAGAGCATATCACGATACATGGACTCTTCGTTACTGCCGCTCAACAATCCTTCGCTGGGCACAGCCTTCCACATCGATTGTACCATCTGCTGCAAGAGTAATGCCTCGAAGTCCGTTGCCGCCTTCTCGCGCTCGGCTTGCGCGGCGGCCTCGCGACGCGTCACATCTAACGTGCTGCGATTATTGACACTCTTGCCGCCTTCTTGCGCCTCATTAAAACGCATCAGGTTCTTAGTCTGCAGCGGTAAATTGATGTTCTGTCCAATCCCTTTGAGCGAATCAGGCATATTCTTCCCCTTTACATTACGACAAGTTCGGCATTCAGCGCGCCCGCTTTCTTCATCGCTTGAAAGATAGAAATCAAATCACGCGGCGTAGCCCCAAGCGAATTAAGCGCTGCAACCACTTCACCGAGGGTCACTTTGTTCTTTAACAAAGTGAGCGCATTCACCTCTTCTCCGACTTGCACATCCGAATTTGTTACCGTCTGCGTAGAGCCCTGATTCGAGAGCGCCTGGGGCTGTGATACCTGCGTTTCAGATCGAATCGAAATACTCAAATTCCCATGCGCGAGCGCAATTGTACTGATTGAAACGTTTTCGCCCATGATAATCGTGCCCGTTCGTTCATTGACCACCACTTTCGCTTCGACATCTTGAACCACATCGAGTTGTTCGATCTTTGAAAGAAGGCCGACCGGATCGCGCGCTAAATCGTCGGCAATCGCAACCTCAACCGAAGCGCTGTCGACTGCCACGGCAAGCGGACGTCCAAAGTGATCATTTATACGGCGCACAACGCGCGTCATGGTCGTAAAATCCGGCTGTTTCAAAACGATACGCACACGGTGCGATTGAAAGAGATCGAATGGAATAGCGCGCTCGATGAGCGCGCCATTCGCAATCATGCCGACCGTCGGATGATTTTTCTGTGCCGAATCTCCGCCGCTGCCGACGCTGAAACCGCCGACCACCGCCGGACCTTGCGCAATACCGTATACATTACCATCCGCGCCACGCAGCGGTGTAAACAAGAGCACACCTCCTTGCAGACTCTTCGAATCACCGATCGATGACAACGTGATATCAATTCGCGAACCGGGGCGGATAAAAGGTGGGAGCGTTGCGGTGACCATCACCGCAGCGACGTTCTTAACGCGGATCTTGGTCGAATCCGAGCGAATGCCGACTTTTTCGAGCAAGTTCGACATACTCTTGGTGGTAAAATCAACCTGCTGGCTGTCCCCCGTTCCGGCGAGACCAACGACTAATCCAAATCCGTACAATTGGTTGCCGCGCACGCCTTCGATATCGGCGAGATCCTTAAGGCGCGCCGCATGAGCGGGCGAGGACACAAGTACCGACGCGAGCAGAGCTATGAGAACCGCTTTCATTCTTAGAAAGGCCATAATAACCTCAACAAATTAGAGAACCAGCCGCCGATTTGAGCGTTTCCAAGTGAACCACGGCCGAAATAATCAATCCGTAGATTTGCAATTTTCGCAGAGTCAATCTGGTTATCGGAAGTAATATCGCGCGTGCGCGCCAACCCCGAGATAATCATTATCTGCTCTTCATTGTTCATTGAAATAATGCGCTCGCCTTCGACACGCAATATGCCGCCGGGAAGCACTTCTACCACCATCGCCGAGATTTGGGCTCTCAACGTGTCAGTACGGCTCGTCTCCCCTTCCCCCTTGAACTGGCTTGAAGCGCTTGCGTTTATTAGGTTCGAGAGATCAACCTTTGGCTTTCCATCTTTGTCCGAATTTCTCTTCTCGATATCATTCTCGTATCCGAAGAAATTTTCCAGAGCCGCTTGGAACGTCGACTCAGTTTTGACATCGGTATCGGCTTCCTTTCTACCTTCCGAGCGTTCAGTAACGATAATCGTAATCAAGTCCATCGGCTGCCACGCGCGGAAGTCGTGGTACAAATTGGTCTCACCGCGGCTTTCCTGCCAAAGAGACGCCGATACCCCTGGATCGCCGAGGCTCAAAGGGCCGTTGTAATCGCGAATATTTGGTGTGCTGCTCTGATACACTTGATAATCCTTTGGATCGGCGAGCTCAGGCGAAATATTCGTCACCACGTCACTACCGGCTCCCGCTGCTGCATCAGCCCCAGCGTCTGCTGCGTAG
>CAYTAW010000184.1:0-7045 GCA_964435675.1 uncultured Bdellovibrionales bacterium | reverse complement strand
GTATAACCCTCAAGCCGACGAGCCTCAGCAGCTCAAACCGATGACGCTCGACGATAAGAGTCGTGCGCGTTTTTTCAACGCTGCCCAGCTCGATAACCTTCCTGCGGGAGCAACCATCACTGTTTGGTCGCAAAAAAAGGATGAGAACGGCAAGTGGCAGTCGACCCTTCTCGGCGAAGTAAAGCCCGGCGCGCCGCTGGATGCCGCCGGCGTCGGACATTTCAGTTTGAAAGCAAATCCTGACGGGACACAACAGGCGACTTTCGGAGCATACCGCGGCACCTCTGCCGAGCTGATTGCTTACAGAGTGAGCGGTAGCGACAAGCTCGAAGGCCATATGAAGATCGAGAAGATCGGCTTTGAGGTGGACGTTATCGATCATGTCTTGGCGTCTGCGCGCCAAATTCTCCAGTCGATCTTTTAGCGCGGACTCTTCCCTATATCGGGCGAAGTTTACAGCGGTGTACACTAAACCTTTTAAAACCCCTTTGGGTCTCCCAGCGGCGAGTTTCTCTTGTAGGTTAACCAATAATTTTTCAGTCTTGATGTACTGCCGATTAAGTCTGTCGAAATCTCTTACCCGTCTGTCCGAAGCAAGAAAGCTCAGTTCTCGTCGTTCGAGCTCAACGTCGCGCGATATAACGGCATCATTCGGGGATTTTGCATCGACGGTCGATGATCGAGTGCCACCTGCCTTAGGAATCGAATGCCGATTCAATTCGATCGATGTTGAGTCTGCTAGGCCAATGTTGGTATCGCTGGCAGACAGGTCTATACCTGAATGACCTGGTAATACCGAAGTGCGAATAGTGGTATAAGGGGATTCCATTTTTACCTCCAAAAGTATTGCAAAGAATGTACCTCAGGGTAGGTAGTCTAAGCTATGATGCCGTCAATCCTTTTTAAACGGGACAGTAAAAAAAGCTTGGTTATTTCAGGGCTCTAGCTCTTGAGGTGGAAAATAAATGCGCAATGGCGCGGTATTTAGCCATTTGCTATAGCTTGTTAGTTCTCATTTTTTTGCATCAGGTACCTGCCGCGCATCAGAGCAATGAGCATGAATACTACCCGAAAAATTGCCGTTGTGACGACTCCCTTCATTCTGAACGAGTTTCAATATGTTTTCATGACGCAGACGGTGATTTCCTTGTTGAGCATGAAACATGCGTTCGAGCTTGACCTGATTGCTGTCGTTAATCATTTCAACAAGAGCGCGGGATCCTTTGAGTGGATCGGTAAGAGTTTTGACTTAGTCGAGATAAGCCAAAAAAATAATTTGGCGCGAGCGTGGAACCGCGGGATTCGGAAGGGCCTGGAGCGCGGCGCTGAATACGTGTTGGTGATTAATCTTGATTTAGTCTTTCACGAACTTTTTCTTGCGAACTTGGTGCGTTTTGCCGATGAAAATCCGAGCGCATTGATTTGGTCCGGGATGGAGTGGCCTGACCTGGAAGGATTGGCCAATGCGACGCTTACCGGTGAGGTTGCCAAATGGGCGTACTTTAGCTGTTTTATGGTCGATCGAAAGCTTTTCGAGCAAATTGGAGAATTCGACGAACAGTTCGAGCCTGCGTATCACGAGGACAGCGATATGCATTATCGAATCGCGCTCAAAAAAGGGACGATACTCGCAACTCCGTCGGCACGCGTATTTCATCTGGAGCGAGTTACCCTCAAAGGAGCGATGTCGGAGTCCGATACGCAGTTTCTCGATAGTCTTCGCATTCAGATGGATGACAGCATGTTGCGGTACCGGGTGAAGTGGGGAGGGCTCCCCGGTAAGGAAACGTATACCGCGCCCTATAATAAAGAGTCGACGGACGCGGAATGAGAGCCTATGCGCTTAGCACCAACGTTTTTGAAACCCTTTGGCGTATATTGCGCATGCGTCACTCTCTTTTTGGGATGTGCGGTGCGGTGTAAAAATATCTCGGCGATGTACCAATTTCCCGAGCGCTGCAGAGGGGGGGCACACGCCAAGCATGTCGCGGTGATAATTCCGGGTTTGAATAATTCCGGAGATTCGTTCAATCAAATGACGGCCGTGCTCTGTGCGGCGGGTGTTTCTCCGGTTGTTATCGAGCTTACTCAGCAGCGCGGCCAGCGGGAGGATCAAGTGGCGGAACTTTGGATCGCTGAGCTGACGCGGTCTATTGACCAGTCCGTGAGCGACCATCCAGGCGCGCGTCTTTCGGTAATCGGATTTTCGTTGGGGGGCACTCTCGCTCTTCATTACGCGCTGACAAATTCTAGGCCAATCGAGCAGTTGGTGCTGATAGCGCCCGCGCTTCATCTTGTGCCGCGCTCGCGGTTTTTTTTGTTAGCCAGCGATCTTATCCCCTGGAATTGGGAAATCCCGAGCCTCGCGCCGCTTGGCTATCGGCGCAGCGATAATACGCCGCTTGCGGATTATCGATCTACCGGAGAACTCAGAAGGCGAGTGTTGCGGCTACTAAAACCAGGGTCACCGCTTCCACCAACGATTGTTGTTGGCAGAAGCAGTGACCCACTAATTGCGGAGGCGGCCACAGCTGCGTGGGCGAGTAAGAACCAAATTGAGTATATGAGCGTCGGAGAGCCCGCCGATCAGGAGCTCAATCATCACTTGCTGGTCGATGAGAGATCTTTTGGAGTGCAAGGGTGGCGGGACTTCACCGCCCGACTGAATCAGATTTACCGAAACGGGAGCTAGATCTTCTACTTGCGCTGGCGCCTGCGCATCGCTTCGGCTTGGTTTATCGCGTTTCGAGCCGCAGCAGTATCGATTTCGCGCAGGGCGTACGTGGCGGAGGATTGAACGCCCGCGTTGTCGTCGTAGAGCAACTGCGCTAATCGCGGCACCGCGCCGCCGGCCTTTTCGCCGCAGCGCGCTAAACTGAGGGCTGCCTCATTGCGCTCTTTCGCGGACGAACTCGAAAGTTTGCCGATGAAATTCGGGATATTTTTTCTGTCGCAGCACGCTGGGACAGGCAGAAGCGCGAGGATGAGCGCTGCCGTCCGGATTCTTTGTACATTTACGTGCACCGATTTCTCGCGTTGATATATTTCGGGCGTAACGCGATTTCAAAAATACGTCAATCCCCGGAAAAGAAATATGCGCATAAATTAAGGGAGGGGGCAGAATAAGTATTATAATGCTAACGCTCGGTGAACTTAATTTTTATGCGATTGGGATTAAATAGTTCGAGGATTTTTTAAGATTGTGTGCTAATAAACCATTATCGGCTTTCATCGAAGGGGGCTCTTGTTGTTGCCTGGCTTAAGTGTACGTTCAGTCGCTTTGGTTTCGGAAGTAGTGCCTGCGGAGCGCGTAGGCTAGATGTCGGATCGTCAATCCACAGGGGTCCGCAATTATCGCATTCATGGGTTAAAAACCGCGCAGGCCGGGCTCACACACTACGGCAACGACGTGGCGCATGAGCCTTTTCATCAGTCGAGGTTCGGCTCTCAGTCTCGCTCGTCGGAGGCGCCTCCGAGGTCCCTCACGGCAGCTGATATATTCAATGTGCTCGCAAGGCCGAAGGGGCGAGGGCAGCCGCGGATTGAGGTGGTAACGAGTTCGCCGCCGGCAGTACAGCCTGAAGTATTTCCGATTCATCAATACAAGGACGCGATTCAGAAAGCCATTAAATCCTCCTCGGTCACGATAATTAAAGGCGAGACCGGATGCGGAAAAAGCCTTTATGTTCCTGAATTTGTCGCCGAGCTTGGATATAGGGTGATATCAATGCAGCCGCGACGGGTTCTGGTGGAGTCGTTAGCGGCGCGCCGAGCCGAGCTTAGTAGTACCAACGTCGGTGAAAGAGTTGGATTTCAGCATTCCAAGGCGATTATGCGTTCGCCGGAGACTGAGATTTTGTACATCACCTACGGTACTCAATTTGTGAAAGAATTGATGGGATACGGCGCAGGGAAAAATTGTGTCTATATCTTTGATGAAAAGCACGAACAAAAGATCGAAATGGATCTATTGCTCGGTCTATTGCTTAAGCGTGGCAGGGAGAGCGGACACAGGCCCAAGATTGTGATCATGTCCGCGACGCTCGACACGGAAAAGCTCAAATCGCGCTTTCCAAAGGCGCCGTTAATTGAGGTACCAGGTCGGAGATTTCCGATTACGCATATTGAGCCAAAGGACACGCTTGTTGAGGATATCGCCGCTGCGGTGGCGCGTGGCAAAACGCCTCTTTGTTTTTTGTATGGGAAACGTCCGATTCAAGAAACAATTGCGGAAATTCAGTCTAAGGTTCCTGGCATCACCGCGCTTCCATTTCATTCGCACCTATCGCGCGCCGAGCTGAGGAGGCCATTCCAAGAGTTTAGTGGGCCGACGGTGATCGTATCGACGGATATGGCCGAAAGCGGTTTAAGCATGAAAAATGTCAATTGCGTAATTATGTCCGGCTACGCGCGCGTTCCGGCCTTGATCGACGGAGTCGAAAGCTTGGTTGTCCAGGAGGCGACCGAGTTCAATCTTCATCAAGAAGAGTCGCGAGGCAACCGCTTTGGCGAAGGCGAATCAATTTACCGCGGCAGAAAACGTGAAGAAATCATACAAATGCCGGCACCAGAGATTCAATCGAAGCGAATCGATGCTGAATATCTAAAGTTGGTAGCGGGTGGCGAGGATTTTCGAACGATTGTCAAATATGCCGAAAATAAGCCGCGCGAGTCGCAGATCGTCGACGCCGAGCGGCGCCTCCGGACGCTGAATTTAATAACAACTTCCCGGAACATCGAAGCAACGCCGGACGGATTGTATGTTGCCAGCCTCCCGATATCCCCGAGTAACGGAAAAATAATCGCTTTGGCAAGAAAGCTGGATCAGGGAGTGGGGAGGCTTACCTCAGCGGCCATAGATGTTGTGTCTGTAATAGAAGCCGAAGGTATTATCTCCAAAGTGACAGAGGAGGCCCGAAGGGCTATTGGTGACTTCGGTAATTCGGAGCCGCTTGGTCAAGCGAAGCTGCTTGCAATTGGAGTTAAAGCCGGTTTCGGTATGGCTGCGCACTATGGTCTGCAAACGACCAAGATGCTGCGCGCGCTGGAAGTTCGCCAAACGCTGCGTGAGCGGCTCGGGCTCGATGAAGGCGACGTTACTCATGAGAGAGAGTATGATGTCGAATCGCGTGCCGCGAAAACGAGTGGTGATTTTGCGGTGGAGCAATTGACTGCTGAAGAGCAAATGTCGCTTTTGCGCTGTATTTGGAAGGCTCAGATCGGCTCACTATTTAGGCAAGTCGCTGGTGGCAGCCGCCACCGCGGCAAAAGAGATAGTAGAAAGAGCAGAAGCGAGAAGGGGAAGGCAGGGGGCGGCGATCATAATGACCATCAGTACAAGCAGCTCAAGCACCGGGATCAGAAAAAAAATCCGCGCGGTGTTAGGCAGCTGAGTAATGACGTGCTCTGTCAGCCGTCTCGCTTTATGGTGGGCGAGCCCTTCAATCTAGGGGAGATCGATTCAAGGGGCCAGCAGGAGCTGAGCCGGCTTCTGATTATGCCGAGTGCCGTTCCTAAGAAATGGCTCAAGGATAACATTCCGCCGGAATTTAAAACCTCGCTGGATACTGCATTCCTGATTTACCGCCGCGCACATACGCGCGATAAGCAACATGAAAGAAATCACGAGACGCACCGCAGCCGGGGTAGGAGGCGTTAGGTAGCTTTGCTGCCGCCGCCACTTCGAGCGACTCTCTGCGTGAGAGGAGTAATCTGAACAAGAATATCTTCAACCTGCCGCGTACAGAGATCGGCGAGAGTTACCCGATCGAGAAATTCATCTATATGCTGCCGCAGTTGGACCCAGATTGGACGCAAATTACAGTTGTGAGAAGGGTTGCACCGCTCTTTGTCTAACGGCTTGGTCTCACAAATTACCTCGAATGTGTCGCCCTCAGCAGATCTCAATATATCTTTGAGTGAGGTCTGGTCCGCAGGCTTTACAAGCGCGTATCCACCCTTGGGGCCGCGAATGCTTTGGAGGACCCCACCTCGCTTTAGTCGATGAAGAACTTGCTGAGCGTATTGAAGGTCGATCTTTAGGCTCGCGGCTATCTCTGCTGCTGAGAGGGACCCGGTTGGATTGAGGAGCTGAGCAATCTCGATTGAGCAGAGCACGCCCAATTCACCCCATTGTGTAACCCGCATACGAGCTCCTTTAATCCAACGACGCCATTTAACTAAAGAATGACGAGGCTCTATACTTGAATTTATTATTCAAGTATGATTTGTTAAAGTCCTTAAACAGTTATTCTTTTTGAAATACACTCTTTTGGCCGTCTAAGCAATTATTCGGGAGAGCTGGGGCTGGGGAATTGTGAAATTTAGGAGCCTATGAGTTCGGATACAGAGACGCTCGAGAATTTTACGCGTCAGGAATATAAATATGGTTTTGTTACGGACATCGAAACGGATACCGTTCCACCGGGATTGAACGAAGATGTTATTCGTTTAATTTCGAAGAAGAAGAACGAGCCCGAGTTTCTGCTCGAGTGGCGCCTGAAGGCATATCGTAACTGGCTCGAAATGAAGGATCCTCAATGGGCCTTCATCGAGCATGCCGCTATCGATTATAACGACATCATTTATTATTCAGCCCCAAAGAGCGTTAAAGGTCCTGCATCGCTCGCAGAGGTAGATCCTGAGCTACTGAAAACCTATGAGAAGTTAGGCATCCCGCTTGACGAGCAAAAGAAGCTTGCGGGCGTGGCCGTGGATGCGGTGTTCGACAGCGTGTCGGTAGCGACAACGTATCGTGAGACGCTTGAAGCCGCAGGCGTTATTTTCTGTTCATTCTCGGAAGCGGTGCAAAAGCACCCCGAGCTAATTAAGAAGTATCTCGGTTCAGTCGTTCCTCATTCCGATAATTTTTATTCGGCATTGAACTCAGCGGTATTTACCGACGGGTCATTTTGCTATGTTCCAAAAGGGGTGCGCTGCCCACTCGAACTTTCGACCTATTTCCGTATTAACGCGCAGAAGACCGGACAATTCGAGCGCACGTTGATCGTCGCCGACGAGGGCAGTTATGTGAGCTATATGGAAG
>CAYTAW010000183.1:0-7047 GCA_964435675.1 uncultured Bdellovibrionales bacterium | reverse complement strand
AATAGACAAAATGCGATATGGCGTTTGATTAATCGGCGTTAAAAGCTTCGGCATCGGCAATGGATGCTATATTTTTGCGCTCGACTGCCCCGTCGATGCGCTTGAGCAAGCCGGTTAGGACGTTTCCGGCACCGAATTCGAGAGCCATCCCTGTCTGAAAATGGCTTATAGCGCAGCGCATGCTTTCTACCCACCTTACGCGGCCGCATACTTGGAGCGCCAGCGACTCACGGATTTCATCAACGGTATCGAGAGGGCGCGCATGGTAGTTGGAAATTACCGGAAATTCGGGGAGTTTGACGTTAAGCACAGCTAAATCTTTTCGCAGATTTACCTCGGCAGACTTCATCAAGCGGCAGTGGAAAGGGGCGCTGACTTTCAATTCGACGATTTTGCTACCGGCGAGAATCTTCTGTAATTGATCGATGCCTGCCACATCACCGGCGGCAACGACCTGTCCGGGGGAGTTGTCGTTGGCGATTTCAGCGACACCTTCGGTTACCTGTGTCAGCGCCTGTTCGATTTCGGGAATTTCTTTGCCTAGTACTGCAATCATCTTACCGGCGCCGGCGGCAACCGCTTCTTGCATGTAGCGTCCGCGCTTGTGAACGAGCGCTACGGCGTCGTCGTACGAAATTGCTCCCGCCGCAACAAGAGCCGAGTACTCGCCAAGACTGTGTCCTGCAGCGCATGAAAAAACCGCTTTTTTGCCCCTAAATATTTCAAAACATATCGTGCTTACGGTGAGGATAGCTGGCTGTGCGATAGCCGTTGCCGTCAACTTTTCTTCGGGCCCGTTGAAGCAGATATCGGCTAGGCTGAATCCAAGCGCTTTTTCCGCGCGCCTGAAGATTTCGGCTGCCTCGTCTGATGAGGACGCCAGTTCCTTTCCCATCCCGATTTTTTGCGAACCTTGTCCCGGGAAGAGGGCGATAATTTTGTTCATGACTTCAATCTCCATAGTTATCGCGTTTTACACCGGAATAATGGCGTTCGCGGTCCATCGTTATAATCCCGCCATTCAGGGGCGGAGTTACCTTGATTACCCCAGCAGGAAATTTCTGTAAACCCCTGGAAGAACGAGTTTTTATTTCGATTTGTAGGACGTTTTTCGCTTTAGTGATGAATTGGCGGCGTCGATAATTCTAACTGGGTGTGATGCAGGAGTTCTCGCGTGGAAACAGTTAGTCAGCAGCAGGGTTGTGTACTGATCGTCGACGACAATCCGCTAATCGTCAATGTCGTCAAGGGCCTGCTCGGTTCCGAAAATTTCGAAGTATACAGTGCTTCAAATGGTCAAGAAGCGGTCGAAACGCTGTCGCAGAAACAGATCGACGTCATTGTCTGTGACGTGATGATGCCTAAGATGGATGGATATCAGCTGCACAGCTATGTGCGTGCAAAGTCGGAATATTCCCATATCCCATTTATCTTTCTAACCGCACTCGACGATCGACATGAGATGAATAAAGGAAAAGAAACGGGTGTAGATGATTATATTCCCAAACCATTCGATCCGCGCGCGTTAATATCTTCAGTAAAAGGAAAAATGCATCGTTCGCATGCTTTGAAGAATTTGGGCGAGGAGCGGTTTGATGCCTATCGGAAACGCGTCATTCATACCCTTTCTCACGAATTCCGCACGCCGCTTGTAGCCATCAATACGGGCGCTGAACTTCTCATGCAACAGCAAGACAGATTGGAAGAGGGTAAAATCGCGCGATTGCTCGAAGCGATTCACCGCGGCGGGCTGCGTCTCGAACGTTTGGTAAATGACTTTATGCTTTTGCAGCAAATAGAGGCGGGCATTGCGCAGCGATTATTCGACGGCAGAGCCGAGGAGTGCGAATTGTTCCATATCGTCGAGGACGCTGTGGTTTCGCAGCGCGAGCAGCTTCAAAAAGACAAATTCACGCTCGATCTCGTTGACCAATCGCGCGGAGCGCTGGTCAAGGTATACGAGCCGCAGATTCTTGATATTCTTGGGCGATTAATCAGCAACGCCATGAAATTCCACGGTACCGAGCGCCTTGTAGAAGTTCATGTGTATCGCGTCGAGCTCGAGGGCGTCGTCGAAGTTCGTGATCGTGGTATCGGTATCGATCCGGAACGCATAAAGGAAGCTGTTGACGTATTTGGTCAGATTGATCGTGAAAAGATCGAGCAGCAGGGGGGCGGGCTCGGGCTCGCAATTGCCAGCCGTTATGCATCTATTAACGGCGGAAGAATTGAATTTGAACGCCGCGCCGGCGGTGGCTCGATCGTCAGCCTGGTATTGCCTCTACTTAATAAATAAAGACGGCATGCTGTTTGTTGTAGAGCGGGGGAGCGCCGTTTGCGCGCAGCACGTGGTACCCAACAGGAGCTCAACCACGTCGTTAATCTCGTCACTTAAGACTCTTTCGGGTAAATTCGCCTTACGCTATCCTCTAACAGCTTATGAAAATTAGTCTTTTGCGTGCTTATTGCCGCTTTGCAAGCGCGCTCGCGCTGACAATTCACTGTATATGTATGCCTGCACCAGTAGCGGCAGAGCCCGATACTGCCAAGCGGTTAATGAACGAGGTGTTCTCGCGGGTCAAATTCTACCGGCTCGATAATGGTTTGCGCGTCATTCTTTACCCGCGCGGGGTTGCGCCCGTATTTTCGGGACTGGTCGACGTGCGTGTCGGCGGCTCAGATGAATTACAGGGACATACCGGCATCTCGCACCTATTAGAGCACATGGCCTTTAAAGGTACGCAAACGATAGGGACTACTAATTTCGAAAAAGAGAAGCCGCTGCTCGACCGCATGGAAGAGATTGCTCGGGCGTCGGACGGAGGTACGGCGCTAAATACCGATCAGAAAAAAGAGTGGGATGAGCTTGAAGCGAAGCTTCAGGCGCTTCTCATCAACAATGATTTCTTCCAGAAGTATGAGGCACATGGGGCGACGCAGATGAATGCTTCGACGAGCGCCGACTCCACCAATTATTTTAATAGTTTTCCCCGCGCCGCCTTCGAGTTGTGGTGCAAGATGGAAGCTGACCGACTGAAAAATCCGGTAATGCGCCAATTCTATAAAGAGCGAGATGTGGTAATGGAAGAGCGCCGCACCCGATTCGAAGATTCTCCGGATGGAAGATTGTATGAGCAGTTGCTTGGCGTAGCCTATGCATTCCATCCATATCGTAACCCGGTAATCGGTTATGAAGAGGACATCCGCAAGGTGACTGCGACACAAGTTGCTGAGTTTCACCGCCGTTTCTATGTTCCGGAAAACATCGTACTGGCGGTCGTTGGTGACGTGGATCCTGAAAAAGATATTGAAATAATCAAGAAATATTTTGGAGATATACCTGCTCGTCCGGGTCCCGCGCGGCTCCAATATATTGAGCCCCCGCAGCGTGGCGAGCGCCGCCTTACGCTCGAAATGAAGGCGTCACCAGTAATGTTCATCGCGTATCACAAACCGGCGTATCCCGATGCTGACGATCCGAGAATTTCTATTCTGCTTGAAGTCCTTGCGGGAAGTTCAACGTCGCCGCTCTATGAAGAATTGGTTAAGCGTCAGCAGGTCGCCGCGTCGGTATCATTCGAGGAAGCACCGGGCATCGCCCACCCCAGTTTAATTTTCTTTTCATTGAATGCGAAGCGGCCGCACACCGGTGATGACCTGCTGCGCGCGTTCGATACCGTACTCAAGAATTTTGTCTCGCGCCCGATCGACGAACAAGCGGTAATTCGTGCAAAACGGGCGATGGCGGTAGACTTCATCCGAGAGCTCCGATCGGACCTGGGGCTTGCGAAGGATCTTGCTTCGTCAGAATTGATATTTGGTGATTGGCGCGCCACGTTGCGCTGGTTCGATCAGTTAATGGCAGTTACGCCAGAAGAGATTAAGCAGGTTGCACTTAAATATCTTCGTCCTGAAAATAGGACGATTGGGCAAATTGTACAGCGGGAGGAGCATTAATGGCTTCTATTTTTCGCCGCGGATTTTTCATTTTTTGCCTTTCTTTACTGGCTATTTCGTGCGCTCCGCGGCGCCCGAGCGCGCCGGATAGTTCAGATGCTGTCGTGCCATACAATCCGCCGTCTGCGGAAGAGTGGAAATTGGAGAACGGACTGACGGTTCTTTTTATACGCGACCCGGAACTTCCGATGATTACCGGCACCCTCTATTTGCGTGGCGGTTCGCTTTGGGAGCCTAAGGGAAAGCGTGGCATCGTTTCCGCGATGGGTACTCTCATGCGCCAGGGCGGGGCCGGACGATATTCCGCTGACCAACTCGATAAAAAACTCGACCAGATGAGCGCTTCCGTGAGTTCGGATTATGGGGGCGAATTTGGTGTGTTTGGATTCGACTGTCTCGCGAGCGATTTCGATGAAGTATTTCCAATCTTCTCTCAGGTCGTTTTGGCTCCTCGTTTCGAAACTGATCGGCTAAACCTGTGGCGCGGTATGGCGCTTGAAGGAATCCGTCGCCGCCGCGATGATCCTGACACGATCGCCGATATCTCTTTTACGCAGGCGCTCTTTTCCGGGACTGCGTACGGGCAGATCGTTGGAGAACGCGATGTTAAAGCGGTTTCGCGCGCCGACTTAATCGCTCAGCATAAGCATTTCGTACGTCCCGATGGCGGCTATCTTGTGGTTAGCGGCGATATTTCGCGCGCGGAATTAGAGCGTATGATTTACGACAATTTTGCTTCTTGGGAGGCGCGTGGCGCAGGATTCTCGGCTCCACCGCCCGTCGACGTTCCGGTCGAAAAAGCCATTTATTTTATTACTATGCCGTTTGAACAAAGCACGGTGGTAATGGGGCAACGCGGAGTGCCGCGTTTGACACCGGATGTTCTGGCGATCGACGGCTTCAATAAGATATTCGGCAGCCTCGGATTTGGTTCGCGTTTGATGAACAGAATTCGCTCCGAGCTTGGGTTGGTATACGGAATCAGTGGCGCGATCTCTGCCGGCGTCGTTCAAGGTAAAAATACTATTTATCTGCAAACGAAAGCCGTAAGCACCGGCGATGCGATTGTTGAGTCGCTGGAAATTCTGAAATCCATGCAGCGCGGGCCAATTCTTGAGCACGAATTGAAGCTCATGAAAGATACATCTATCAATTCCTTCGTCTTCAAGTTTGATTCAGTGCAAGAGCTGGTGCAGCGATATGCACTGCTGCGCCTCCTGGGTTATCCGGCCGACTATGACCTTAAGTATATTCCCGGAATGAGGGCTCTGACCCCTGATGATATTCAAAAAGTAGCGCAATCCCGGTGGGATATCAGCCAGTTCATCTATGTTGTTGTGGGTAATGAAACAGCGTATGATTCGCTTGTTAAGGCCCGAGAAAAGGAGAACTCACCTCTCGCTTCGGTGCGTCTAATAAAAGCCGAGTTCAATCAACGGCTCGAGGCGCCCGGGATCGGTATGGAGCGGTAACTATGAGGACTTTTCAAGAATATAAAATTCGAGGATTAACACTCGCCGCGCTTGCTGTAATTTGCGGCTGCGGTCCAATGATTCCAGGGCCTGATAGGCAGTTTGAAGGAACAGCGGGCGGAGCCGTTGTTGGTGCTGGCACCGGTGCTGTAACTGGTTTTCAGGTCAGTGCGGCGACAGGTCCAGGGGCAGCAATTGGCGCCGGATTCGGCGCGGTTGCAGGCGCAATTTCAGGAGCTGTGCGCGACAGCGAGGAAGACGATCTGATGCATATGTCCGTAGAAGCGCGAGCCGAACGCGAGCGTGCCTATGTGCACCAGCTTCTGCAAGATCATTATCAACGGCGCCTAGAGCTTCATCCTTCGCGTGATATTTTCCCCGCTGACATGTTTTTCGTCGGCGATCAGACCAAGCTCTGTCGTTCTGGTAAACTCTTGGTGAAGGAGATTGCCGCGCTTAATTCGAATCGCATGCCCTGGTCACGACTTATTATTGCCGTTTATGCGAAGGCAAAAGGTGAATCTGATTTTGCGCGTCATCTCGCGGAAGAGCGTGCGCGCTCACTTGCTGATGAGCTCGCCAAAAGCGGCATGAATCCTCGCCGTATCGAAACGCAGCCGATGATAGTTGATGCGCCGGTATTAATTGATCCTCTCGATGACCCCGAGCGCTATAGTCAATCGGTCGAACTAATTCTTCATGATAAGTAGGCGCCAGTTCGCCCTTAATGGTACCCTTAAAAAAGAGCCTCGTTAAAAAATAACCCCCAGTAACGCGAGTTACCGGGGGTTATTTTTGGAGCTGAAACTTTAGTCCTTACATCGTGCCGTTAAGGCTTGCTTCCTCTGTCTTACGTTTCGAGCTCTTCCCAGCCTTTGAAGGCTTTTCACTCTCAATCTCACCATCATCAAATGCTTCCACAGCATCTTCAGCTAGTGCCGCAGATTCAGAGAGTACGATCGGCTTGGAGCTGCCTGCGCTTTTTGGGGCAGGGGCAGCTGAGGCATTACCAGCTGCAGCTGCTGATTGGATACCCAACGACTCGAGAATCAACTTGCAGATCTCATCCTGGACTTCGGGATGTTCTTTTAAGAAGATCTTAGCACCCTCACGGCCTTGTCCAAGACGCTCACCTTTGAATGAATACCAAGCGCCGGATTTGTCGATAAAGCCGCGCTCTACGCCGATATCCACGATTTCGCCGACTTTGCTGATGCCTTCATTAAATATTACATCGAATTCAGCCTCACGGAATGGGGGAGCGACTTTGTTCTTTACTACTTTGACACGAACTCGATTGCCGACAACATCCGATGTGTTCTCTTTAATCGAACCGATGCGGCGTACGTCGAGACGAACGGACGAGTAGAACTTCAGGGCGTTGCCCCCAGTAGTTGTCTCGGGTGAGCCGAACATCACCCCGATCTTCATGCGGATCTGGTTGATGAAGAGAATCGTCGTGTTCGAGCGTGAAGTGATCGCGGTGAGCTTTCTCATAGCTTTGCTCATTAGACGCGCTTGCAAACCGGGAAGCTGATCGCCCATCTCACCGTCAATTTCTGCCCGAGGG
The DNA here is from genome assembly GCA_964435675.1 of uncultured Bdellovibrionales bacterium. Classification (GTDB taxonomy): domain Bacteria; phylum Bdellovibrionota_C; class UBA2361; order UBA2361; family CAYTAW01; genus CAYTAW01. The sequence continues at coordinate 48 of CAYTAW010000183.1, read as the reverse complement.
ACGAGCGCTGCGACCGAGTCGACCACTACGAGCTGCACGCTTCCGGAC
>CAYTAW010000182.1:5220-7065 GCA_964435675.1 uncultured Bdellovibrionales bacterium | reverse complement strand
GTTACCGGCCTGACAACAGGTATGATAAGCCGCTATAAAGTAGGACAGCTATCTAATCGCTTTAAACCCAAATTCTCTCTTGAGCTGCTTTTTCTCGATATACCGCGCTTCCGCTCCTTCAATCATCCGTTCAAGGATGTCGGAGAATAGCAGCGGCGGACTCGACTTCTCCCACAGATAGAAGGAGAGTGAGCCGGGAATCGGATTCAACTCATTGAAATAGAGGGAGCCTGAATCAAGATCAACCATGAAATCGAAGCGTACGACCCCCGAAAGGTTCAAGCGCTGATATGCGTTAAGAGCGTGCGCCTGCACCCCCTCTCGATACTGCGGATCAAGGTCGGTAGGGTTGATTACTCGGGCCAAGCTTGCCATTCCTTCCGACGCGGGACGACTTCCGCCCTTCTTCCCTTTCCCCTCGCGAAGGTATTTATCCTCGTAGGAGAGAAACGCCCCGCTGGCTACCGGAATCTCCACGACCGAAACTTCCGGTTTTCCACCGTTCTCAATAACCGAAACATTTATTTCCATCAAACGCGAAATGCACGGCTCGACAATGGCTTCGAGATCGAATTGAAAGACATTCATCAATGCGGCGGGCAGCGCATCAGCCGTATCGACTCTGCTCACACCGACGCTCGAACCTAAATTTACCGGCTTAACGAAAAGCGGGAACTTCTTCAAGGCATCCACCGCCACGACTCGGGCGCATGCCTCCTGCATATCGCGCAGCGCGTCGCCTTTCTTCACCGTAACCGAAGGCAACGTGGGAACTCCGTGATGATTAAGCACCGCTTTGCAAATATATTTATTCATCGCGATGGCCGTGCCTAGAAAAAGCGGTCCCGCGTACGGAACTTCGGCCATCTCAAAAAGACCTTGTATGCAGCCGTCCTCACCAAATTGACCGTGGAAAACCGGAAGAAATACATCGACGGGGATCTCCTCATCCGCCCTCGAAAGAAGAGCACCGAGCACCCCTTGCTTCTTAACGCATTTCAAAGCGCTTCGCGCGCTCGGCTGAGGAAGTAAAATTACTTCGGTCTGCGTCTTGAGCGCGGCATCAATTCCCGCGGTTCCCTTCTTATAAAAGTCACGGCTGCGCAGAGCGTCGCCTGTGTACCACCGCCCGGAAAATGCGATGTATACGGGGATGATATCGAATTTGGTAAGATCGAGCGCGTCCATTGCTTGTATCGCTGACAAAACGGAGATTTCGTGCTCCACCGAACGACCGCCAAAAAGAACCGCGATTTTTTTCTTACCCATACCCTATAACCCTACCGTTAAAACTTTTCTGAAAATTCGAGCAAATCGGGAAGATCATTTTCGAGCAGTAGAATATCGCCCTCTTCCCGGATACGATTAAAATAGTTTAACGCTTCGTCTCGTGTTTCGAAATATTGCACTTTTTCACCCGTCAGGTTCCCTTCGGAGAGCCCCGTCAGCCAAGCTTCTTTATTCGTCCGGTTTACCACTACCACGAGGTCACAGACCGCCGCCGCCGTCGTCGCCACGCTCCGATTTTCCTCAAAGCACTTTTCTCCCAGTTCGATCATACCCGGGGTAATTAAAATGCGACGCTTGCCGGGAAGCTCCTTAAGCACCTCAAGCGCGTACCGAAATCCCTGCGGATTAGAGTTGTAGGCGTCGTTAATCTGAATAAACGTACCGTAATCTTTTACCTCGAGCCTGTTTGAAACTGGCGCAATATTGCGTACGACCGCGAGCACCACGAGCGGATCCGCGCCAAGCGCGCACGCCATGGTAAAACAGCCGACGATATTCGAAAGCGCGCCGCGGCCGTGCATTTTCGTGAATCCTTCGAAATTCTGACCGCGCCAG
>CAYTAW010000182.1:0-5210 GCA_964435675.1 uncultured Bdellovibrionales bacterium | reverse complement strand
CTCTCAACTTTGACACTGCCCAGATGCACATCAAGACGCCCCTTCCCCAACTCCGTGCCGTAGAGAAGTGTCTGCTTTTTCGGAAAAGCGTCCGCCATTCGCCGTGCACCGGGATTATCACCGTTGAGCACAAGAATGCCGTCCGCTGGAACGTTCTGCGCGAGCTCTGATTTTGCATGATAGATATCCTCTTCTGAGCCGAAGCGCTCGAGATGCATAAGATGTACCGCAGTGACTATCCCTGCCTTAATCGGCGTCAATCGACAGAGGCGCGCAATCGAACCCCGATGATAGGCGCCCATTTCGATCACGGCATAGCGATCATAGGAATTCATCCTTTCGCGAATTTCTCTGGTGATTCCCATTTCGGTATTAACGCCGGCTTGTGGCCAAAACGTGGCACCGAGAGACTGCTGCAGTATCTCGCCCAAAAGATTCTTGACGCTCGTTTTGCCGAAGCTTCCGGTGACGCCGATCGGAAACGGATTTACCGAAACAAACTTTTCATGAGCTTCCGCTTTTAAGGCATTCTGTACGGCTTTTTCGCGAGGGATGAGAAAGAGCACTGCGGCAATTAAATAGAGTGGCGGAAGCTGCCCAAGTAAAACAATTTTGAGTGCGTTAACAACACATGGGCCGCGTCCCGTAAAAACAGAAATAGTAACAACCGCGAATGTTAACGCAACGATGAAGATAGCGCTCGCGCGCTGGGTCAACACCAGCTTCTTTTTCCCCTCAAAACGCGGGTCCGCTTCACGCAGCCCAATTACGGCGAAAACCGCACCCTGAATAATTACAATGAGACTGCTCTGAGCGGGCAGAACGGCGCACAGAACTCCCGCCGCCGCAACCAACGCCCCCCTGCTGTCAAAGGCGCGGTAGCGAAGAAGCCAACGGAGGAAGCGCCGGGGAGAATATTCCTCTTGCTGATAATAACGGAGATACCGAAGCAGCCGTTTGTGAGTAAAAATAGTCAGCCCTGCGAGCAGCGCCAGTTCGGGAAAGAACGAGGAGAGCATAATCACCTAAATAAAAAATCACGAATGTACTTTACCACAAGCGGCGCGGAAGTCCCCAAGAATGGAAAGTGATCCTGATTAGGAAGTTCGATAAATTTTGCGTTCTTCATTAAGCGCGCCATCTCCATTCCCACGCTTGGCGGGCTCTCGTCATCGAGTTCGCCCCACAGCAAAAGCGCCGGATTCTCAATGCGCGACAACTCCTGATGCAGCTCTTGATTGACGGTTTTTACAAATGTGCGCGTCATTGCCCCTGCATTCAGATAATCGCGCGAAGCGTAGCGCGGTATATACCACTCTCGGTATAACTTCTCGCCCCACGCGGTATTCTTGAAACGCAAAAAAGCGCGCAGAAACTTGAGATACTGATTGCGCAGCCGCTTTTTAAACGTTGGCTTTGGCCGGATACCCGACGCACCAATCAGAACGAGCTTGGCCACACGCTCCGGATACATCGCTGCAAGCGTAATCGAGGTCTTTCCGCCAAAGCTATGACCAACAAAGTGCGCGCGCTGCACATTATGCGCTTCAAGATATTCACGCACCACCCGCGCAAAATCTTCCATCCCCCAAACACTATCCGGTGGTGCGGTTTTACCGTGCCCGGGAAGATCAATCGCGTGAACGCGCGTATACTGGGCAAGCTGAAGCGATAGCGGCCTTATCGTTTCTAAAGAATTCGCCCAGCCATGAAGAACGACGACTGGAATTTCTCCTTTTTCGTCGCCGTATTGTTCGCTGTTCAGAGTAAGGGATGGCGTATTGCCAGTGTTCATCAATTTTTCCCAGTTTCTCGGTCTCGTACCAGAAGCTCATTAAAGTAGCTTATCGGTCGAATGCCAAGACCCAACGGGACGACGCGCAGGATGATCTCGATCACTCAAAAAACACCCCATTACTCAGTCTATTCAGATAGTTAACTCATCTTTCATAGGTGCGTACTAATCTGCCTTTGTACCCTGAAAAGCTCGATAATGCGGAAGGTTGAATAATGTTGAGATTCGGGGGATAATTTTTTCGCACTTTTTGTAAGGGAGCAGAGGCAGGGATTTATGAATAAACTCGCAGTCAGCACGTCGTCGAAGCCATATTCATTAGTAACCGCTCTTGCCGCACTTGCCTATATCGCAGCGTACATTCAACCAGCCTCTGCAGCACCGCTGTATCGCGAGACATTTCAATTTTGCCCTCGCGTTAAAAATGGATCTCTTGATGCCGACACTCTTGTGGCATGGAAAGCTATTCGTAAAGGAAAGACACTTGGCGATGGTGGCTTGCTGAAATCTTCAGAACCGGGTTCGCCGAATGTTCAACTTAAAGCATTTCAATCTAAGCCAATCGGAAAGACATCGGGAAATACTCTTTGGACCCAACCAGCTTCTGGCTTAACGCTCTACACCACAGAGTTCACCTTCGACATCAGCTCGATCATCGGAGTTAGTTGGGATCAGCGCTTTGACGGGCTTGATCCGGTGAGAGTAGAGCGTAACGGTTCGAAAGTCGCCTTTTTGATCGGCAACACGTGGTACATCTCCGATCAGGTCTTTAACGTCGCTAAGCGCAGCGTGTGGGAGCCTCGAAGCGCCGTTCTTTCCAGCCTCACATTCGGCACGTCCGTTGTGTCACCTGGCATCGGCCCGAACACTCCTGCGAATTCAGGACTTTCTCTGCCTGCAAAGGGAACCGTTTCGGCATTCGGCTTATATATTCCGCGCGTAAATGGTCGTGTGCGCATAGACAACTTCACGTTGAACGATTCTAATCCTGATGGGTTTTATGGAGCTGGCGAGGATGGCGACGTGGCGCCTTGCCCTGACTTAAATTCAACGGGAAATCCAGCACCAAACCTCTTCTGCTCGGAAGCTCAGCTTTCTTCGCTCGGCGTATTGAAATCACGCAGTAGCTCGAAGCTCAAAAAGACGATCGTAACCGGACTCCCAGGGCGCACACTTAAAGGTATGCGCGACCAGGCGCTGCTTTCGCTAATTATCTTCGCCAATCCGCGTACGGATTTGCTGACAAACGTAATTGTTGGCGACTATGACGTGACGACGGGAACATTAAACCTCCCAGCAACCGTTCGTCCTGACGGATTCGTGGGGGCTGTCGCCACAACTATCCCGATCAAGCTTAACAGCTTCGCCAGGAAGTACATGGACAAGTACATTAAGCGCTACCTGCGAGACGGCAATAAGACGAAGGCGCTATTCCCTCGGGTTGACCGCGGCACGGAGAAATTAATCAGCACAACACTCTGCTCGAAGCAGTTCAAGCGACTGCTCAGACTGCGCGCGGAGCGTGAAGGAATTCGCATTAAATTCGATTTCTAACGGCTATCCGGAATATTCCACGGTAGCGGAAAACCGCGCCCGGCAAGCGAAAAGCTTACCGGGTGCGGTTTTTTTTGGCTATTGTATCGATGCTTTTTGCAGACACCGCGGCGTGCTATCAAGCAGCATCGCCGCCTATATGCGATGTTCTCGTGGATGAAAAATTCATCCGCTCGCCGCACTATACCCTCGGCATTATACCCTCGGGATTATACCCTCGACTGCGCCACGCCCGAGTTCAGCCAGAAAAAATAACCGCTGCGTTTGCCGCTGGCCGCCCAGCCGGAGAATTTATACTAAACCACATACCGCAGCCGACTCGTCTCCAAGCCTAATTAACAGATGAATGCATGATCGCCGTTTACAGCCTACCGACTGAGGATCTCCCCACCCCCGCCAGGCGAAATAGCTTACGATTCCCGACGAGAATACTCGCCATCAAAGATTCCGCCCTCAAACAAAGAAAATGAATTTCCTCTAATTCGGCCACGGCACTGCGCACCGGCTTTAACAACAAACTTGTCGATTATACCGTCACCTTCAAAGGCTCCACAGACTGCGAGCTCGTCGCAAATTGCGTTGCCGTAGAAGCTACCAGTAGCGCCGATTTCTACCTTGCCGGCACCGTAGAGTTCGCCCTCAAGCCGTCCAGACAGGGACGATTGGCCGTATAGATGAAAGTGATCCGTTTTCACGATAAAGCCTGCCGGTATCGCTGTGCGCTCCCCCGAGAGACGCCGCGCGATAGCTAATCCTTCGGCACTTGGCGCGGAATCCCGCGGGATACTGTGCATAGCCTGCCCCGACTTCACTGATTGAACATTTGTCGTAGGGTTCGTATTCGCAAGCGGGCTGCCGATAGTAAACGCGACTACCTTATCCGACGGGGATTCTTTGGGGATTTCGGCCATCTGGCCTTTCTTAAGGAAAAACACCATGCAACAGGTCTACCACTCGTCTTTGCGCACTGCCAGTGATTTTATTGAACTGATGGAAATCAGTCCGAACGGGCCGGAAAATTTCGTAAATTAGCATTCGTACAAGAAGGCGCGCTGTTCGAAAATTACTGAAATACGCGGCGAATCATCACTCTAGTGGTTGGCAGAATTAGGTGCCATCCCGTATACTAAAATCAGAGCGGATCGTTACTTTGGAATCGTAGATCTGGTTTTTGCCATCACAAGGTTAGTACTAATTTGGACAGATCTCGAATGTTCCCGTCACCTTACAAAAACTCAGCATATCGAAACAGAGAGACTCGCCTCAACCAATGGGATTCATTTAAAAAAACGATTCGCCGCAGCATCCAAGCGGTACTTTTCGGACTGACGGTATTGGCGGCCTACATTACCGTGGTCGATCCGGGAGCCCCTGTCGCCGAAGCTGCCTCTCCTGAGCACCTCGCATTGCGACCTCCCGCTGAAGAGCAGGGCAAAACCGAACTTCTTTCGAACGAACTGGTCGAGAGCCCACGGTCGGCGATGAACAATATAAAGCTCGCTCCTCGCAACGTCGGTTCCACCACCTACCCTATTCCCGAATTAGAGCCTGTCACACTATCGATCTTCAAAGATCACTCCCGCATTCAGTTAAGAAGTTTCCCCCGTTTCAGCACTGAATTCGGTGGACGATTTGCCGGCCGTACTGACCAGGGCGACCTCGTTTATTACACGCTTGATCCTGAACTTCAGCGCTACGTTGCTGGAATGGTTGCCAGATCAAACTCACCGCATGTCGCTGCCGTTGCCATGGATCCACGCACCGGAAAAATTCTGGCTATAGCCGATAAATCCAAGTCGATCCAAAATCTTTCGTTACATTCTGGCTTTCCCGCTGCGTCGCTTTTCAAAGTGGTTACTGC
>CAYTAW010000181.1:0-7076 GCA_964435675.1 uncultured Bdellovibrionales bacterium | reverse complement strand
AGCGCTATCGTAATCGGTCAGAAAGGATCGGGTGCAGAAGCGGCGTTGCGCTTAAGAAGCGATTCGAATTGGGAGAATACGCTACCTGTTGCTGAAATAGTATCGGTTCATCGCGCTGGAAAAAGGGATTTCCTGGTTGAGTCTGGGAAAGCGTCCACATTTCCAACATCGCTGCCAGTTTCTGAGACGGTGGAATTTGACACGGAAAATATCAGCGAGCATGTCGCGCCCTATCAGCATATTGAAGTACATTTTAAGGCCGGCCTTGCGAATGAAAAAATAAGCGGGCGGTATCTTGGAATTCATTCGGTTCCGGTCACGGGAGAAGGAGGAGCAATTACCGGTAAATCTGAGGATTATTTATTTGTTGATGGCGACTACGGATATCTCTCCGCTGTACGAACCAATAAAATTATCGCTATCAGCGGCGAGCCGGATGGTACGTATCCGATTGGGGGGCGCGGCCGCGAGCCGGGTCTCGGAAAGATCCCCGCTTTCAAATCAGGAGAGCCGATTTTTCGAGCGACTGCGCTTTAATTAGAGTTCGGCGTTTCCACAACCGTAAGCATGCGCGGCGTGCTTTCAATGCTTTCAGCGGTGTCCAAGGTTTCATCGCTTCCCGACCCGAGTTCTCGGAAACGACGCGCGGTAACGAGAACGCGCGATTCTAAGGAGCCGGTGGCTCTGTTGTAGCTTTCGACTGATTTTTCTAGTCCACGTTTAATTTCGGCAAAATGCCCGGTAAATGAAAGCAGTCTGTCGTACAGTTCTCTTCCTAGCGCGCTAATCTCTTTGGCGTTTTTGGTGAGCTGCTCTTGGCGCCAGCCGTACGATATCGCGCGCAAAAGAGCTATCAGCGTTGTCGGCGTTGCGATAATTACCTTTTGTTCTACACCGAATTCGATTAATTGCGGATCTTGTTCGAGCGCCGCGCTAAAAAAATTCTCACCTGGCAGAAACATAACTGCAAATTCCGGAGCTTCCTCAAATTGATCCCAGTACTTTTTCTGGCCGAGCTGATTGACGTGTGTCCGAATGTGGCGCGCATGCGCCGCGAGCCCAATGAGCCGCGCTTGATCGTCTTTTGCCTCGAACGCGTCGAGGTATCCTTGCAGCGGCGCCTTCGAATCAACAACCACCTGTTTGCCGCCCGGAAGTCTGACAATCATGTCCGGGCGAAGCCGCTTTTCATCGCTGGCAACCGATTCTTGCTGCGTAAAGTCGCAGTATTCGATCATCCCAGCTATTTCGACGACCCGTTTGAGTTGAATTTCACCCCAGCGTCCGCGCACGTTTGGTGTGCGCAACGCGCGCACGAGATCGGCCGTTTGCGTAATCAACGATTGCTGTGACGTATTGAGTGAGCGCAGATGTTGGTCGAGCGCGGCGAACGCGGATATACGGTTTTTCTCGAGTTCGGTAATGCTTGCGTCGACCTTTTGTAGATTTTCTTGGATCGGCTTCACCAGTGTATCAATCGCGGTCTGCCGTTTTTCCAAGTCGTTTTTAGCTCCTTCCTGAAATTTCTGCAGCGATTGCGTCGCTAATTCGAGGAAGGATTGGTTATTATTCTTGAGCGCGTCAGCCGAAAGCGCTTTGAATGACTCGACAAAGCGTTCTTGAATTGCTTGAAACTCTCTTAAGCGTTGCTCTTCGTTTCGGATTCGTTCCTTAAGCGTCGATATTTCAGCGCGCTGTGCGGCTAATCCTTCTTCCTTCGCATTTTGGGATTGTTTGAGAGCGGCCAGCTCCTCTTTGGCCTCCTTGAGCTGTGCCTCGCGATTTGACACGCGTTCAGCCAAAAGGAGTACATCGGCTGAGTTTTGCGACTGCTTGAAACGAAGATAAATAAAGCTGCTCAGCGCCCCGACAATTAAAGCGGACAATGCGATTATGCTGTTGAGAAAGATAGGGTCTGTCATACGCGCTGAGCGTATCACAGCTTTTCAAGCTGCAGAAGAAGGTAGCGTTTTTAGAGAGTCTCGGCCAATTTCATCTACGAAATTTCGACAGAAAACCGATCTTTCAATCTGGGCGGGAAGCCGGCAATTACCGAGGTGATCATCGAATCCGCGGTACAGCGCACGATTATTCTCCCCGTATCGGAAACGCAGGAAATCATCGATAGAAGGCCGGCCTTCTGACTGGCGAGAAGGCGGTTAAAGGAGGTGAGATCCACTGTCAAAGTGTCAGCCTTTCCGTACTCTTTCTGCTCCCGCTGCAGAGCGCCCCAGGCGCCCCCAATGTGATTTTCGTTCTCATCGCTCGGCCGAATCGCCACCTTCACATGGTCACCATCGCGTTGAATTGAGAAAGGGGGAATAGGTAGGACCGCGGCGGGTGTGGGCGGCAATTCTAAAAAAGGAACCGCCACCGTCTGTGTCGGTCTTACGTCTGGAACCGAGTTGTCCTTGAAATGATTGGCCGGAGCAAATGTAAGTCTGTTCGAATCGGTAAAATGGGTGCTCTCAATCGTGGGCATCACCCCGCTTGAAATAGAATTAATCGAGGCCGAACGTCTTTCGTCCCCCAAAACCCAATTATGGATAATGCCGATTGCGCAGAGTATATCATCGCTTGCCATGCTAATATTCGGGTCGAAGTGTAGTTCCAATCGCAGCGGCGGATTTCCGGGAGTATCGTTATGTAGCGCTTGTTTAACAACCTTCTCGAGATCCGAATCGAATACGCGGGATGTGCTGAGGATTACCGTATCGTCCATCCGTTCGATGTGAGACGTAGGTGCGTGCTTGGGTGCCGTGAGCAGCATAATTACCTCTCAGAAAAGGTAATCTACATCCCAGTACTAACACAGATATTGCTTGCACTTCCAGAAAAACTATTCTACTCCGCAGCCAGATTGCGTATGCTTACCGCCACCTTACGTAATGGGACCATGAGTCTAATAGGTCGAACTAATAGGATATTTTCGGGGTGGGGGCAGCCTTTTCTGGTCTGGCTCTCAGCGCACCTATCGCAGCGCTATGCTGGCAATCCGCTGCTCGACATGAGCTCAGCATTAGTCGTTTTGCCGGGTACGAATGCTATTCGGCGCCTCCTGTCTTTGTTGGTATTTGAAGCTGAAGAACGTGGTACGGTTCTGGTGCCTCCTCTCTTAATTACTCCCGGAGCGCTTTGTGATCAGCTCATGCCGCCCTTACACGATGCGGCAACATCTGGCTGCCGGCTGCTCGCGTGGATCGAGGCGTTGCAACAAACCCCACCAGAGCTTTTGTCCGCGCTTGTTGCAGAGGTTCCAGGAGAGCGCGACTTTCGCGCATGGCTTTCCCTCGCTAAACGCGTCGACTCGCTGCACATCGAGATCAGCGCCGGAGCCATGCGCTTTTCCGATGTGGCCGCGCGTGGCGCGCAGCTTGCCGGATTTTTAGATGAAGAGCGTTGGGAAGTGCTCGAACAGATAGCTGCCGCCTATCGAGACGCTCTCGGGCAGCATGGGAAGATAGATCCGTACTTTGATCGTCTCGAGCGATTGGCACATCTCGATCGGATTGAATGGCCAGGTGAGATCTATTTGGCGGGAACCGCAGATTTGCCCAAGAGTGCTCGCGACGTTTTGCAGAAAGTAGACGGCGAAATCAATGTATGCATCTTCGCGCCGCAGGAACTCGATTCGCTTTTTGATCAGGTAGGTGGGGTAATAACTGAAAAATGGCAGACACGACAGGCGCCGCTCACTGAAAGATGCATCGAGGTAGTTGATGCGCCCAAAGACGCGGCTGCCAAGATTTTTCAGTATCTCGGCGAACTGAGCGCCGATTACGCCGTAACCGACATCTCAATCGGCGCCGGTGATGAGAACGAAATTCCCTATTTTAAGGGTATTTTAGGCGATTTGGGAGTTAACGCTCGGTCTGCTCGCGGCACGCGCTTTTCTCAGTCAAGCTTCGGTTTTCTCATTCGCGGCGTGGCGAGCTTTCTCAATTCCCATTCCTATCAGCATTTTTCCCGGCTTATTCGTCATACGGCGATTTCGCGCATGGTGAGGCATCTTCGGGTAATGGAGCGCTTTACGCCACTCGATGCCGGTGAGATTATCGATCGCTACCAAGAAGTCCACCTGCAGGCGGTGGTCGGAGCGCAAATGCCGATGGAGCGCAGTATCGATGGCGATGCGCGCCATGTTATTAATTGTCTCAGCACACTTTTCAGTCCGTTGCAGGGCCCGGCAATTCCCGTAGCAGCGTGGAGCCGCGAGATTTCACGCTTCGTGCGCGAATTGCTTCCCTATCTCGATCAGACCGAAATCGAAACCGCAGAGCAATTTGTCGACATCGTATCGTCGCTCGGCGACACGCGCACCGAGATGAAGCTCAAAGGATCGGAAATGCTGCTGTTGACGGTGCAGCTTGCGGACGAGCTGCCCCCGCTTCCCGATGCGCAGGTTGACTCGGTGGAGCTGCTCGGCTGGCTCGAGCTATTGCACGACGATGCGCCGGCAACTATTCTCACGGGACTCGACGAGGGAACTGTACCTTCCGTAGTTAACAGCGATCCTTTTTTGCCGAATACGCTGCGGAGTCATTTGGGGCTCTCCGATAATCAATCACGCTATGCGCGAGATCTCTACATTTTGACCGCGCTGCTCGAATCGAGGCAGTATTGCAAAATCATTGTTGCGCGGAGAAATCTCGACGCCGCGCCGCGTTTTCCGAGCCGTCTCTTACTTGCGTCTGTTCCCGACGAACTCCCCAGGCGGATTAATCATCTTTTGAGCGAGGGAACCAGAATTCAACTTGAACGCGTCAAAAATGCTGCTCCCGCGCCATATCAATTCGTCCCGCGTGAGCCGGCAGTGGAAAAAGGAAGCGTGACGAAAATGACGATTACGTCATTTAAGGATTATCTTGATTGTCCATACCGGTTTTATCTCAAGCATCTTCTTCGTGCCGAACCGTGCCGAAGCAATCTCGTTGAGCTCGACGCGCTGCTATTCGGGAATCTCGCGCACGGGGTGCTTCATGAGGCGACTAAAAGCGGCGAAATGCTGCTGACATCCGCGGAGAATTTATTCGAGGCGCTCGATCAGATTTTGAGCGCGAAGATCAAGAAGCAATTCGGGACGCATGAATTTCCGGCGATAAAAGTGCAGGTTGAGCAGCTCCGCGAGCGCCTGAAGCGGTTTTCATGGTGGCAGGCAAACCGCAATCGGCAAGGATGGCAAATAGTCGCCGCTGAACGTCAATTGGAGGAGGGAGAGTGTTCATTCGATATCGGCGAATCCGCGATGAGCGTCGCCGGCCGCATCGATCGAATTGACTTTCACGAAAAGCGCAAACGCTATGAAGTAATCGACTACAAAACGGGTGAGAGTGAGAAGAATCTAAAGGACGTGAAGAAGAAGGAAGAGTGGCTCGATATGCAGATCCCGCTCTATATTCATGCAGCTCGAAATATGTATCCGGCGGCCGGGCACACATTTGGCTTTACGTATGTAAATTTGAGCGCGAACGCTTTCCACGAGATAACTACTGATGCCGAATCGCTCATCTCCTCAATTGATGCGGGGCTTGCGACGGCGAAAGCAATTGCCCAGAAGGTTCATGATGGTTTATTTTGGCCTCCCTCATCGACCGTGAAATACGACGCCTATAGCTGGATCCTTGGACTTCGCGCAGCAGATGACGGTGAGTATGAAGACGAGGGGAGTGCCGATGAGTAGCGCGATTCTTGCGCCCCGAGTTATTCGCGCCAGTGCCGGCACGGGCAAGACTCGCGAGCTTTCCTCGCGTTACATCGGCTTGCTCGCGTTGGGCGAGTCTCCTGACCGCATTCTGGCCACTACTTTTACCCGCAAAGCTGCAGCCGAGATTCGCCATCGCGTTTTCGCGCGTTTGGCTCAGGCGGCGGTGCGGGAGGAGGTCGCGAACGAGCTTGGCGCCTGTTTTGGTCAGCCGCAGTTCTCGCGGGAAATGGCGCTCGCGCTTTTGGCTCAGCTTGTGAACCAGCAGCACCGCCTATTAATCACAACCCTTGATGGATTCTTCGCGTCGGTAGCGCGCAGTTTTGCGCTTGAGCTTGGCCTTCCTCCTGATTGGCGAATTGCGTCCAATAGCGACCAGCAGCTTTTGATGGACGAGTCAGTGCGAAAGTTGTTCGAGGAAAACAGTCGCGCAGTTTCACTCGAACTCGTCCGTTCGTTGCATGGCGGCGCGCATTCTCGATCTGTTCATCAGCGTGTCGTAACCGATGTGCGACAACTGTATGAGCTTTTCCTTTTCTCCGATGAACGCGCGTGGCGTTGGATCGACCTGCCGCTCCTATCGTTCTCAAAAGATTGGGATGAAATGGTCAAGCGTTTGGAGGCGCTCGAAGTTCCCGTGACCGCCAAGGGTGAGCCTGACAAAGTGTGGAATAATGCCGTAGCGCGAGTTCGCCGATCGGCTAAAAGTCAAAACTGGAGAGCGTTTGCCGAAGAAACGTTGGTTGAGCAGATTATAAACGGCGAGCAAAAATTTAATAAACGCGATATCGGTGACGATTATCGCGCGGTGATCGCATGGTTCGTCGACGTTGCCCGCCATGAGGTTCGCGCGCGCTTCCATTTGCGTCTTGGCGCCTTGTACCGGATGCTCTCGCTGTATCACTCGGTATATAGTCATACGCAGCATCAACTCGGTGTGCTTGGTTTTGGCGACGTCAAGCGTCATTTGGCGCTCTCGTCGGTGCTTGGTAATCTCGATCAGATGTATTATCGCCTCGATTCACGGATTGGACATCTCTTGCTGGACGAATTCCAGGATACGTCAATGACCGAATGGCGGGTGATTCAGCCGATTGCCGGGGAGATTCTTTCCCAAAGCGATGACCAGTCGTTTTTCTGTGTGGGCGACGTAAAGCAGGCTATTTATGGCTGGCGCGGGGGGGTGGCGGAAATATTCGAAACGATTGAGTCGAGCTGGCCGCACGTGGCAGTCGAGTCCAATCAAACTACCTATCGCTGCGCTCCGGCGATTGTCGAATTCGTAAATCAATTGTTTGCGGCTCTTCCAGCGCTTCCGCTGCTTGCCGACTATTCGGAGGATGTAACCCGTTGGTGCAGCCGCTTTCAGCCGCAC
>CAYTAW010000180.1:805-7141 GCA_964435675.1 uncultured Bdellovibrionales bacterium | reverse complement strand
GTTCGCCGATATATCGGCGCATATATCCTTTGCCAAAGCGTTTTGCTGCTTATTCCTTACCTCTATTTCAATCAGCCGCTGACGGATAACGTGGTCAACAAATTTATCGGAATTAAGGATCTGCGTGACCTTTTCGGTGTTTCGCTGCTGTTGATTCATCCGGTTGTGGTTACCATCGTGCATCTGCTTGAGGACAAGAGGAAACTCGCGCTCTGGGGATATTTATTCACTAGCTTTTTCTTCTCATACAGCTATTTAAAAGAGAAGGTGCCGTGGCTCTCGATGTATCCGTTGATTCTCGGAATTATTTATCTGACGCTCTATTTCGATGATGCGGTCAAAGAGCGCTCGCCGGAAGTAAAAGAGCGAGTCTCCGTTCAGACTGTATTTTCGGCGATTGGCGCGATTTTGATTCTGCTGGGCATTCTTTTTGTGGTTGAGGGAGATTTCTACACAAATCCCGACATTCAAAAAGAATCGACGGTGCTGGAAAATTCAGGCTTTCTCTTCTTCGGGCTGGCATTCGTAATCATGAGCGTCTTTGAGTGGTGGACAAAGCTCTTCGGCAGCGTGCGCGTCTTTACGTTAACGATGACGCTGGTGCTTGCGTACAATGTGCGCATGGCATTTATCACCAACTTCGTAAATCCAGGACACGCGAGCGAATACATCAGCCAAGTGCATACGACACCTGAATTTCATGATATGGCACTGCAATTGCGGCAGAAAATTACCGCATCGCTGACCGGCACGAGACCGCTTGTTCTCGGACGAGGCGAGTCAACGTGGCCGATCACGTGGTATATGGCTGGTGTTGAAGGATTCAATTTTGATGTGCCCGCCGGAAAGAAGCTGGAGGATTACGATTATATATTCGATACCTGGGACGATAGCGAAGGATTAAAAAAGATTCCGAATGGATTCATCGGGCGGCAGCTTGAGTTTCGCGGTTGGTGGGTTCCTGACTTCAACACCATTAGCTTTAAGCGCTTTTTGCGCTATACGATAAATCATACACCGTGGAGTCCGACGGGATTTACCTATCTTTTGTATATGTCCAAGAAGAATGCGCAACCGTAAACCGCATCAGCGCACCGGTTGTCGGTCGCTGGTCAACGGTACGCGGACGCTACGGACCGATTGCCGCAGCTGTCCACACTAACTAGGGATTCCGTATATCCGATATTCCTGCTCCGAGAAAAGCTGTTTCAAACAACTAAAATCGAGCCCATCAGCCCGTGAATTCTGTTTTTTCTCAAGTGAACCGAGTACCGCGTAATCGATCTTCTCGCCGCGCATAATTTCCAGACGGCGCTCGCAGCTTGGGTTGTTATAAAATTCTGACGTAATTTGCTTGCGTCGATTGATCTCAGGATACTCGCGATTTAGCAGCTCTACGTGATTTGCCCAACCCAGGAAGGCGTCCTTATCGGAGAGCGTCGATACGAAGGAAGTCCAGCTATAGGGGTTTCCTTGCGCTTCGAGCACTACCGTTCCTGGCTGGTTGCGCAGAAATTGTATGGCTTGAGCACCCCCTGGAAACTCGTCAGCGATATCGGCTAAGGAACCGAGAGAAGCGGTTGCGGTGCGTTCTGGAGTTTTGCGCAGTGAAATCGTGTGCACGAAGAAGGCGCTGCAGAAGATTAAGACCGCCGTCATAGCCGAGTATTTCGCCCATTGATTGATATTCCAGCGCACAACTGCTTCGCGAATTAATCCAAGCGCCCCGAGATGGAAAATGAACCAATTAGAGGAATAAATTTTGAAGATGGTATTCATGCGCTCGTTCTCGCCGCCATAGGGATCATCGAGAAAAATATACTCGGGGATTAGGCAGAGAATAATCGCGACAACTACCAATGCGCGCGCAGTATAGCGCGGCGCAGTGAGCGAGTCACGCGTGGCAATAAGTTCGCTGATAGTTTGATAGATGATCAGCGCGGCGGTTATCCAAAGAAACGGATACGCCTCGGGCGCGACGATTGTAGTTATTGCCGCGAACGCGAGAGCCGCTGCAGTTACCAAGTCGAACGAGAGCGTCAGCCAGGCGGTAATCAGAGCCACTGAGGGAATCCCCCAATGCGCGAGAAATTCGATAATATGCGTGCGCGGCACGGCCCCTTTGACGACGGAAACAGGATACGGGTTGGGAAGGATGTTGCGGCTTGACGCGTAGAGCGAGTAGGACAGCAGGAGCGTCAGCGCGAGACCAATCCAAAAGCCGCTGTTCTTGAGCATGCCGCTGATGAACTCATGGCTGCGCTCACTATCAAGAAGCTCCCTGTATTGAGCTGCTGCGCGCATAACGACCAGTGATCCGAGAGTAAGTCCCCAAATCGGCACCTCCCAGGCATTGCCGTTGTAAATGAGCAGTGCGCCGACGATGAGAAATTCGGCAAAGTAGAGCACGAGTTCAAAAAGCGAGATAATTCTCCGCTGGGAATTGGTGACGTGAAGAAAAAGCAGCAGTAGCAGCGGAATCATCGGCAGATTTAAATAGTGTGGATGCAGATCACCGAGGAGAAATGACCAGACGGGAAATTCATTGATGGCGCCGGCAATTACTCGCGATGGGCCCCACCAATTGTCGTCACGCATCAGATAGGAGACGACACCTTGCAAGTTCGAGCCGAATCCAATCACCAACGAGGCGAATAATGCGCCAAAGGTTGACCAACTCAGGAAGCGTGTCGTCAGCCGGAAAATCGCGGCGAGAAAGAGCGAATAGGTGAGCGCCTGTAGCTGATTGTAGATCTCGGCAGCTGGAAGGTTGAGAATCGTGCCGATAAAATGACCAAAACGGTACCAATACGCGTAATAATTCAGTCCAAAGCCATGAAGCCAAGGCTCTTTAAGCGCAATCGGTGAGCGCATAACTGATGAGAGCAGAGCGTAGTCGCGGAGGCGCTCGCCAATTGGCGTAAATTCATTCCACTGAAGAATAAGTGAGTAGCAAACAATATAGAAAGCGAGAAATGCCGCGAGCTGTCCGTACTCGCGCGGCTTCGTATAAGCCGGTTCGTCCAACTCCCCATGGTTAACCGCGCACCAAGCAAGAAAGTTGACCAAGAGAATTACATAGTAACTCGGAGCCGAGACGCCAAGCAGCGGATTTAAAAGATACCCCCAGACTGGTGTCGTCAGCAGAGTCCAGACAAGCGCTTCAAAGACGCGCACTCGGAAAGGGATTGAAAATACGGAAAGAAGCCAAAGAATAACGATTATACGCATGCGTCGATTGTGCCGTTGCCTATTATAATGGTCAATCCGCCTTAGACGTGACGCTCTGGGATGCGAGTGCTTTCCCGGTAGAGGAGTTCTTGTCTCCGCAGATAGTAATCGGTATTCAGCATAGGGCGCCCAGCTCTTTTACGATGAATGCTTGATTGCCGTATGCTGCAAGCTGGCGGCGGGGGCCCGCCGCCCCCAGTTAATTGCATACTGAGTATGCAGTATCACGTTAAACTTCACCCTGTGAATGGGCTGTGCTCTATGGTTAAATTATGCAAATGATACGGTGGAATTAGAGGAAGTATGAAGGAAAAAGTCGCCGAGGCGATCGCAGCGCAAGTTCAAGATGGTCAGGTACTGGGAATCGGAACTGGCTCGACGGTTGACTTGGCTATTGCGGCTATCGGTAAGCGTATTCAAAACGAAGGGCTCAAGATTACGGCCCTTACCACTTCAATTGAATCAATCTGGGCGTGCGAGAAATCGGGCATCCGCGTGCTTAACTCACTATATAAGGGCGATCTGGATTGGGGCTTTGATGGTGCGGACGAGGTCGATCCGAAGCTCAGGTTGATAAAGGGTAAGGGGGGAGCGCTCTTTCAAGAAAAGATCGTTGCCGCGCTGTGCAAGCGTTTCGTAGCTATCGTGGATAGTTCGAAGTTGGTAAAGCAGCTTGGTGAGAAGATGCCGGTACCCGTTGAGTTCGTTCCGCGCGCATATTCCTTGGTCGAGCGTGGGCTTAAGAACCTCGGGGCCACCGATATTCAGCTCCGTCAGGCAACGGGGAAACATGGAGCGGTGATAACCGAGCAGGGAAATTTAATTTTTGATGCCCGTTTTTCAGAGATCTCGGACTCTTTGGAGCGTGATATTAAAGCGATATTTGGTGTAATAGAATCTGGGATATTTAGCTCACTGGCGCACGAGGTGCTTGTGGCTGACAAGGACAGGGTTGAAACCCTCAGAAGGTCCGCGTAAGCCGTGAACGGCAGATACTCATTCAAGTTCTGTTGGCTGATTCCGCGGGCTGCTGGCGGGTGAATATTCCAGTAATCAAAAAAATAAGCACCGCCGGGTCCTGCTAGAGTTTGGTGTGGTGAACTTCGCAGGTCGGCGGTGCCTTCCGTTGCTTTATATGTCGCAGGGTTCCGCAGTCTGGTTACACGTTAGAATTAAATTTTTTTTAAATTTATAACTATCCGGGAAAATGCAGCCTTTTTACCGGAGGTGGGTCTCTTCTACCGCGCTGCCGCGTTGTTTTTCGCGTGCGAGGAACTGGCGTCCGAGCTGATCGGCCTCCGATTGGGTGCGCACCGGCTTAATGGCTATTTTTTGCGGATTATCCGCGGGCGAGATTAGTAAAAAGCGGTCAGTGGCGCGAACCACCTGAATAAGCCCATTTTTCGTGAATCTGCCCAGGTGTTTTGCGTTTTGGAGGACCTCAAGGAGACTTGGAAAGTCACAGTCATTCACGGTGATAATCTGCATGGCCGATTAACCTCCTCGAGGAAAAACCTCTTTCTCTGTAGATGAAGGGATCGACGTAAATGGCTCACTTCTAAAGCTGTATTCACTGTTAGGTTGCAACTAGCTGTAATTATGGTTGGAAAATTGGAATAGATGGTCGGTAATTGTTGAAGGTGGGGCTCCTGCTATGTAATCCTAGGGCGGATCATCCGCCTACGCAATTCTGCGGCGGATGATCCGCCTACGCAATGCTTCGGCGGATGACTAGACCTTTGCGTTGCGCAGGTCTAGTCATTTTTCGTAGAAGCTCAGGTCGCGGTGGAAGGTTTCTTTCAGATATGCGAGACCTACGAAAGTTAAGGAGTAGGTACCGATGACCAATATCCATAGCGTTTCTTGAATAGACAAGTGCGCTTTGAGATTGATCAACGCTAGGTTTAAAATAATTGCGGTCGAACGCACTAAATTCGGGATCATTGTCGCTACGGTGGCGCGAATATTGGTGCCGAACTGCTCGGCCGAAGTTGTGATCAAGCAAGCCCAGTAGCCAGAGAAAAAGCCCATAGAGCCGCAGAGCCAAAGGTAGATTGTGCGATCGGTCGTTATTCCGGCCGTAATAAGCGCTGAAGAAACGCCGCAAAGAATCACGAAAATGGTCAGCGGAAGCTTACGCTTTTGCATCACTTGGCTAAGCAATCCCGCAGAGATATCGCCGAGCGTCATGCCGCCACAGATATACAGCATCGCTTCGGGGACGATTACGGGCTCACTCATGCCGATTGCGATTGAAATTTCGGGCGAAAAGGTGGCGAATATGCCCACCGTCAGGTAAATTGGCACTCCGACTGCGATGCAGCTCAGGAAGCGCAACAGATTCTCGCGCTTCGAAAAAAGCAGTGAAAGCGATCCTCGCTTGATTCCATCGGTTTCGCACATGCGCTGAAACATTCCTGAATCGTGGGCGAAGATCCGCAGCGTTAGCAGCGTTAGACCCATTACCCCGCCAATCATGAACGCGTTCCGCCACTCGAGGTACTTGCCCATGACCGAGGCGACAATCGCGCCAGCAACGCCGAGGCCGGTTACAATGGTCGTCCCGATGCCGCGCTGATGCTTCGGCAGGATTTCGCAGACGAGCGTGATACCCGCGCCGATTTCTCCGGCTAATCCGATTCCTGTCAAAAAGCGCAGCGCCGCATATTGCGGCACCGTTTGCACGAACGCGTTAAGTATGTTGCCAAGTGAATAGAGAAAGATTGAACCGAACATTACGCTAGCGCGGCCGCGCTTATCCCCGAGTAATCCCCAGATAATACCGCCAAGCAGCAGCCCTACCTGCTGACAGTTCATCAGGTAGGCGCCGGTATTGATATTGTCGCTTCCGGTGACGCCGAGTTCATTCAAGCTGGCCACGCGGAAGTTCGCGAAAAGCCATAGATCGACTACATCGACGAAATATCCGAGCGCGGCAACCATGACGGTGAGCCAGGCATACAGTGTGGCGTTTCGGCTTTGAGTGGAATCAACCGATGACTGCGAGAGATCTTGAGCAGCGAGCATAGTGCAAACAGTATACGACAGTTATTGTCCCCAGATATCGAGGGAGTTTAACTGAACGGTTCCGCTTAAGCAAAAGGG
>CAYTAW010000180.1:0-795 GCA_964435675.1 uncultured Bdellovibrionales bacterium | reverse complement strand
GTTTCCGCCTTTGGAGGAAAATCCATATTCCTTTAATTTATAGAGCAGCGCGCGATGGCTGATTTCGAGGATTCTGGCTGCATGGGTGTGGTTGCCTCGCGTGCGCTTGAGCGCCTTGGATATCAGTTCGATTTCCAGATTGATTGAGCGCTTCTTAATTGAAAGATCGTCTACTTCGATTTCGATGCGAGCTAACAGCGAGGAAGGCGCAGCATTTGCCACGCACTGCGGAAGCGTATCGATGCCTAATATACTGGATGAGCCGAGTACCGCCGCGCGTTCTATGCAATTTTCTAGTTCGCGAATATTGCCAGGCCATTCGTATCCGAGCAGGCATTGGCGCGCGCGAGCGTCGAACGCAAGCTGATTGAGCCCGTGTTTGCGAATTTGCAGACTTAGAAAATGTTCGATTAAAAGCGGTAAGTCTTCGCTACGCTCGGCAAGGGGAGGGAGATGAATCGCCGCAACATTCAAGCGGTAATACAGATCGGTTCGGAACGTACTCTCTTTAACGGCGCTCTCGAGATCTTTAAGGGTTGCGGCGATAACGCGCACGTTAATCGGTGTTGGCTGGCCGTCTCCGATGCGCACGATTTCCTGCTCCTGCAATGCCCGCAAAATCTTGGTTTGCGTGTTGAGCGGTAGATCTCCGACTTCATCTAGAAACAGGGTGCCGCCATCAGCCTCTTCGAAAAGTCCCTTCTTGTCCTGCGCGGCTCCGGTGAAGGAACCTTTGCGGTGACCGAACAGTTCGCTTTCGATTAAATTCTCCGGTATCGCGCCACAGTTAATCGC
>CAYTAW010000179.1:1941-7146 GCA_964435675.1 uncultured Bdellovibrionales bacterium | reverse complement strand
ACTCAGCACCGTAGTTCGAGAAATACGTGAGTCCTCCCGAGCGGCCAACCGCTGCAACCGAGATCAATGAATCGATCTCGTACGAAGCGGGAAAAGTCGGCAGCGTATCGTTATTGTCACCGATACCGTCAGAACCGCCGTTACCCGCCGCCGCGACAAAGAGAATGCCCGCGTCCTCCATCGCCTTGAAGGCGTCGTACTCCGGCTGGGTAAAACCCTCATTGTGTCCGAACGAACCGTTTATTACTCGAATATCCGCTCCACCAGGCAGGCCTTTCTTCGCGCGCTGCTTTAACTTAATCGCGTACTCAATTCCCTCGAGCATATCCGAGAGCGAGCCGCTGCCCTTAGAATCGAGAAAAGCGAGTGAAATCATCTTTACACGTGGAGAAACGCCACAGACGCCGATGCCGTTATTGCAGCGCGCGCCTATAGTGCCACCCAAATGCGTTCCGTGCTCATGATCATTGAATACCTTGGCGCCGCAAACCGGATTGGTAGCCGGATCGAAGGTGATAAAATTACAGCCGTTAAAGTCGTCGACAAACCCGTTCCCATCATCGTCCTTGCCGTTCGCTGGAATCTCACCGCTATTCTTCCACATATTATCGGCCAAATCGGGGTGCCCCGGGTCGGTGCCCGTATCGAGAATGCCGACAATTGTCGAGTCGCTTCCCGAGTTGATATCCCACGCTTCAGGTCCGTTGATGTCGACATCCTTCGTCGAAAGAAATCCGCTCTGGGTATTATTCAAGCCCCAAAGATTTCCGAAGTTCGCGTCGTTCGGAACTGCTGAGATTGAGATTCGAATATTTGGCGCCACATAACGGACCAGGCCGAGGCGCATCGCTTCTAGAACACGGGTGTTATTCGGAGAATGAGTGGTATGAACGACCTTGGCACCGATAAAACCAAGCGAAGCCTGCGTACCTCGCGCGATGGAGTTGGCGATATTGCGCTTTAAGCGGCCGAGCGTCTTTGCGCTCAATTCACGGCGCCGAGGTGATGGAATCACCTTGCCAAGCGCTTGCTGGAACTGCGCACCCCCAAGAGAGATGCTAGTTTTTAAGACTCCATCTCGAAATCCTATTAGATAGCCGCCGGGAGCTTCGGCCTCAGCGCTGCGCGCGCCCACCTCGATAACAATTATGAGAATTAGAATAGCTCGAATAAGGGAAGGGAAAATGCGGGGACTTTTCATAACCGTTCGATAACCTCCGTGATACCAAGCGCATTTTACTGCGCAAAATCAGCTCTTCCGTGCGACGCTCTTCGCCTCAGCAACATCTTATTTGCCTTAGCGCCGGTTAGTCTTAGAGCAAGAAGCCGATACTATACTTGCCCTCTACTAATGATATGGAGGGAATTCGAATCACGTAGCATAGAATTTTTGTAAGGGTCCGAATTGCAATATAATCCTAAAACAGCTACCTTCTCTGGCGTAACCACCGGTAACATTTGATTTTTATGGATGAGGATCAGGTCCTAAAAGAACAGGTTCGCACGCTGATCGGCGCCAGTGATTTTCGGGCCCTGCGCACAGTCCTCCTGCCCCATCCCCCCGCTGATATTGCTGACTTCATTTCCGACATCGAACCCGAGGACCAGGGAATTATCTTCAGAATTCTCCCGCAAGATTTGGCGACAGAGACCTTTGGGTATCTCGACCACGCCGCGCAGACCAAACTGATCGATTCGCTCGGCAGTAAACGCGTGGCAAAAATTTTGAATGAGATGAGCGCCGACGACCGCACGGCGTTCCTCGAAGAGTGTCCACCCGAAGTGACTAAACAGCTTCTGATGCTACTCTCGACACGCGAACGCGATATCGCGGTTTCCCTTCTTGGCTATCCCGAAAACAGCGTAGGCCGCTTGATGACGCCCGATTTTTTAACCGTCAAAAATGACTGGTCAATGGAGCGGGTGCTGAGCCATGTACGCGAATTCGGACGCGATACCGACATGATTAACGTTATGTACGCGGTCGACGACCATGGCAAATTAATTGACGATATTCGAATCCGTGAAATTCTGCTCGCAGATCCGGCTCTCACCATTAAACACCTTTGCCGCGATCAAGTATTCGCGCTCAGCGCATATCAGGACAAGGAAGAAGCGGTCGAGGCATTTAAAAAGTACGACCGCACAGCGCTGCCCGTAGTTGACTTGCAAAATCACATTGTCGGCATCGTTACGGTAGATGACGTCTTGGACGTAGCCGAAGAAGAAGCGACTGAAGACATCCAGAAATTAGCGGGTATGGAAGCTCTCGAAGAACCCTTCACGCAAATTCCTATTTTCCGTCTCGTTCGCAAACGCGCGCCGTGGCTGGTAGTGCTCCTCATTGGCCAAATGTTTACCGCGAGCGCTATGGGATATTTTCAAGATCAGATCGCCAAAGCAGTTGTGCTGGCGTTGTTTATCCCTCTTATTATATCGAGCGGAGGAAACTCGGGCTCGCAGGCGGCAACGCTGGTGATTCGCGCGCTCTCTGTCGGCGAAGTTGATGCGTCCGATTGGGTGCGTGTGATCGTGCGCGAACTTCTCTCCGGAATCATGCTCGGAGTAATTCTCGCCGCCGTCGGCTTCGCGCGCATCGCGCTCTGGTCCACGCACGCAACCGCGACGCCACCCTGGGAGCTTCTCGGCGCAATCGTCGCGGCCTCCGTCTTTTGCGTCGTGCTCTGGGGAAGCACGATAGGCGCGCTCTTCCCCTTACTGCTTCACCGGTTGGGCTTCGATCCGGCCACTTCATCGGCTCCATTTGTCGCCACCGTCGTCGACGTTACCGGTGTGGTAATTTATTTCACGATTGGCACCTACGTGCTCGGCACCTTCGCGTAGTACGCGCTACGCCGACTCTTCTTTTGCGATTGATGACTGAATCGGCCTGATAAACCTTTCGGCGATTAAATATTCCATCAAATGTTGATCCGCAGTGCCGAGCTTCACATCGGTCACGTGCGCCCACGTCTTCATGAAATTCTCGGGAAGCGGCGGCGTCATATTGAGGCTCTTTAAGCGCTCAATGAAATCAGAGCGGCGCATTGGATAGACATAGAGGAACACGTTTTCGGTAAAAAACCGCGAAAGCCCCTCTAGGATTTTGCCGGGGAGCGCCTGATAATACTGCGGGTTAAAAAGGCGCACGAAGGTGGTGACCCCCATTAGGAACGCCAGCGGCTCGCTCGTATAGCGGCGGAAATAATTGGTAAGCTGATAAAACTCGCGGAAACGCGAAACCATCACCCGGTAATCGCGCTTCCAAAGCTCCTCAATTTTCTTGATGAGGTCGTCGTCCGATACCGCCTGCGATTCTTGCAACTCGTTGATCGATATTTCAATCATATTCAACGGATCCTTGAGAGACGATAGCGTGTCGGTCGAAAATTGCGCGCGCCCATCGAGCGCGAAATCAAGACCGAGCTCGTTCAGCGCGCGAAACGCTCCGCGCTCAAGCAGAATCGGCCGCTTATGCGCCAGTTCGGATAATTGCATCACCCCGCGCGACGAATCAAAGACTATAGCCTGAGCAAGTCCGAGCTGCAGAAGCTGCAAACCAACACGGCGGTTATCTGTTTGTTGGAATGCCGCACCCGAAAACTCAATCATGTCGATCTCGATGCGGTTAATCGAAAGATCGTCGAGAAGAGAACGGATAATCACGCTCGGATCGAGCCCGCTGCGAAACGCCGCGTAAACGAGATTCACACCGAGAATTCCCAGCGCTTCCTGCTGCTGCAGGTTCTCACGATCGAGCATATTAACGTGCATCACTATCGTGCTCGGCTCTGCGCGAGGCGCCGTTTGGAACGTGATTCCCATCCAACCGTGACACTCATTGGTACCCATGAAATTGCGAGCTGACACGGTGTCAGCGAAGGCGAAGAACGTAGATTCGCCGCCACGCGTTTCATTCAAACGCTCGATCAGTAGTCCGTATTCATGCGCAAGCATGGCATGCAAGCGCTCCTTTGAAACATAACGGCCAGCTTTACCGTAGATCTCGTCGCTGAAAGTCATGTCGTACGCAGACATGCTCTTAGCAACCGTGCCTGAAGCGCCGCCTACTTTGAAAAACCACCGTACGATCTCCTGACCGGCGCCGATCTCCGCAAATGTGCCGTAAATGCGGCGATCGAGATTTACCGTTAGCGCTTTCTGATTGGTGCTTAGACGTTCCATGTTACCCCCATCCGCCATCGTGGCTGCGCCGACTACGGCGAGATAGCGCTGCCTTCCACCTTTTTAGAATTTAATGGACAGAGCACTAGAATGGTCATCTTAGCCAGAAAATATAGTCATTTCAACACCTTCAATAGGAGGGAAGCCGCGCACGAGAAATGCGCGCCAATTCATCAACATATGCATTTAAACGCCGATTCTCTTCCCTGGTAGGCAAATGATTCGCCCCCGGATGTACCCCTGCCCCACGCATAGGCGGTATGTCTGCAATTTAAACGGATTTAGATCCCGCGGAAGAAATTCGACGGATCGAGATCACAATGAAGTGAGGTTGTATATGGAAATTAGCCCCAAGCTAGCAAGCGCATCGTCTTTAAATTCAACAGTCATAACGAAGCAAACACCGGAGGGAGAAACGCCGCAAGCGCCAAGTCTCTCAGCTGCCGCCTCGAACAACAGCGCAGCGGCCGAAGATATCGCGAAATTGAGCACCGATCCAAAGAGCGCAGCGGTTGCGGAAGCCAACCGTGAATCAGCCCGTGTTGACGTCAAGGACGTCGACAATCTGGCGCGCGATCTAGGAGCGCGCATTCAAGCAGAGCCGGAGAAAGCACTCGGTGCAGTCGCATCTTCGCTTACGAACGATGTCGTTCGCTCGCTGCTGAGCTAGCATTTCCGGTACTCCAAAAAAGTTGCCGCACGCCGACGATTTTTTTGAACGACCGTCAGGCGCCGAGGGGTCCTCGGCGCCTATCGCGCCACGATCAGTCCGCGCTCGAGAAATTCGAGCAATAGCTGGTCAATCGCTGCGCGCACGAACGAAGCGTCGCGCGCAGCGCTCTCTGGAATCTGAAGTTCACCAGTCAGTATCGCTTGATTAGTAAATTCAGCTAAGTCTCCGGCGCTGCGTGTGCCGTCCAATAGCGCGATAATCATTCTCCCGAAATCATTCGTATCAATCTGCTCATGACGCAGCGAGATCACCGTCTGATCGCGGCGCGCCCGCAGCCTGGCAAGCGG
>CAYTAW010000179.1:0-1931 GCA_964435675.1 uncultured Bdellovibrionales bacterium | reverse complement strand
CATGCGGGTGAATCCGTATTCGCGCAGCGCCCGAGCGGCGTCGCCGCGGGCCGTTCCGGGAGCGAAGAGCAACAGCCAAAGTCATCGAAACTCAGCTCAATCGATTGCCGCCAAAATAAGTCCTCAATCGCTTCGGCAAGCGGCTCGGACCATGCCGTTTCGGGAAGCACCTCGCGCACTCGGAGCGCGCGAGGCCAGCAAGAATGCAATGTTCGCAGCATCTGGCGCAGCTCAATAATTGAAACTTCCACCGGCTCTTCATTGCCGAGAAGGAAAAGTTCGCTATCTTCAACTGCTCCATTCCCACTCAGCGGAACGAGCGGTGAGGAGACATAAAGGTCTCTAAGACGTTGCGCCGAAAAAACGGGGAGTAGCTCAGCCGCGTTCTTTGTTAAAATCGCCGCGCGAAATGCCTTTGCCTCCGCAGCATCAAAAATATCTTCACGTTCCGCCGGAGAAAGCGACTTAAATATATTGCGCAGCGCGCTCCGTGGCAGCATCAGCTCGAATCGCCGATAGTTGCGACGCGGCCGCGCATCAGCAAGGTAATATAGTCCCGCGTTCGCTGCGAGAGCGCTCAACTCAACAAGTGAAAAAGCGCGAAACCCGGAAGAGAGGTACTCGTGGAGCAACAGTTGATCCGAACTGTGCTCGAGCCGGAGCAGCTCCTCCTCGATTCTCGACTCCCTTTTTCCCGAAGATACTTCAAGGCACAGCCGAAGTTCGCGCAGCAACTGCCGGGCCCGCGTTAACCGCTCACGCGCTGAATCGCCTGGATTGTCGGCGTGTCGAAATAAGTTTTGAATCGGCTCCCTTCGTCCCCATACTGCGGCGCAGTTAAAACTAACATACGCGAGGCCCGTGGGAGAAAGCAGCGCGGATATCTTGCGCAGCAACGCGTCACGCAGCACCTCCGGAATCCAGGAATACATCCCGTGGCATATAATATAGTCAAACTCCGCGTTCTGCGCGGTAAAGCGCTGAAAGTCAACCGCATCGAGCTCAATATTCTTTAGTTGAAGTTCGTTGATTACGCCCCTGCCCTCATCGATCTGAGCGGCGCTCAAATCGATCCCCGTGAAAGATGAATCGGGGTACCGTTCCGCCTGAGCAATCAGGTGCGCGCCGGTCGAACAACCTATTTCGAGTACACGAGCGCGCGATATCGGCGCAGGATTAAGTCCGAAAAGGGCTGACAGAGTAAAGAGGCGGTTTATATGCCGCTCTGGATTAGGGAGGCTTTCAAAAAAAAATTGGTCGTATGCAGCGCTATCTGGCATCGGAATCAAAGCGACGACATGAGTCTTCTTATACCTTTACTCGTTTTTGTTCGAAACAAAAACCCATCCTCTCCCCAACGGAGCAAGACTACAGTTCTGAAATAGTTTGGGGACCCTAGGCGCAGCCAGCGCCGGCTACGTGTTCCTGGGCCAGCTCTAACCCGTCGCCAAACCTTGTCCAAGCGACATACTCGTCAGCCAAGCAGTGATTCACCTGTATGAAAGTCTGAACACATGACGCATCGATACAGCTCTGCGTGAATTCAATCGTTACTTTTACGTTTTTCGGCACACGGAACGCGGAAAGGAGCGTTCGTGCGTTGGAATCCGCTAATGGCCCCGGATCGTACTGGACCGTCGAGACATCTGCGTACACCGCGTCGGGTTGCGTGAATGAAGCCTCGTACGAGCTGCGCGCGTCACGATGCGTACGAGTTGCGACCGAATACGCCGCTCGCGCCTTATATTCTTTGAAGGTTTGAATACTCACGCCGCTAAGCGCCATGAGCGTAGCGACAACGACAAGCAGTTCGATAAGAGTGAAGCCACGCTGGGAGTTTTGATTGATATTCATAGGGATGTTATCGGTAAAATTCGTAGAGAACTTAAAGAAAAATGGGTAAGATATTGGGATTGTAGGGGAAAATCCGT